>JBOIEG010001334.1:0-16448 GCA_050740915.1 Gammaproteobacteria bacterium
TACAGTCCAGACCTCAATCCCATCGAACGGGTCTGGAAGCTTGCGCGCCGTTTGGCCACCCACAATCGGCACTTCCCAACCCTCGACGACATCATGAATGCCGTGTGCGAGCGCTTCAGACTCTGGGCAAGGCCAAATAAACAATTGGCACGACTATGCGCCATTATTTAAGTCGCTATGTATAATTCTAGTGTTTGGCACTCGCTGTGTGGACGCTCTCACTAATTTTTGGAGCCTGCGAAGCGATCGCGGCGTCGTCCAGCGTTCTGTAAGTCTCCTCCAGGGTGTGAATATGTCACAGAAAAAATGTGAATATGTCACAGCTTAAACTGATTGAGATGGGCATGATTAGCAATGATGGGCAAGCATACGTGAAGCTGCATCGCTATCTAGGGCAGTGAGCACGCTGGAGAATGGAGCTATATATACATGCGTCGTGGTTACTGTTCAAGTGAAGAAATGCGCCGCAGATGATTTACGGGTTTGCTCGGAGAAATCGCCTAACATCGTCGAGAGGGACGCCGCAAATAGCGCGGCGCCCCTCAACACCTTAGACCTCAACCTTAAAAGACAAGGAGATAATCGAATGAGTAGCAGGCAAAATGCAATCCCCAATACAGATATAGATACAGTTATACCAGCATTACCTAAGGGGTGGTGGAACTCAAGGATCAGGAGAGCGGTGCTCCTCGGCCTGGTGTTCGGAATCATCGGAGGAATCATCGCAGCCAGCTACGACAACATTGCTAATCAGCTCAGTACCGGGTTACAACTTTCGGCGCAGAAGTCAGACACGCCGACCAAATTCGAACCCGCCACGCGCGAGCCTATACTCATTCGCCTGATTTTGACCCCGAGGGCGGCCGAACGGCTCGACATCCAGACAGCCCCACTTCGTGAGGCGGAGGTGGCGCTCAAGCGTGCCGCCCTCGCTCCAGCGGATCCCGCATCACTCAAGGATCCTCCAGGTTCGCTAATGCCGACCGCGGCAGAGGGTAGCAGGACAATGCAAAAGGTCGTACCCTATTCTGCGCTGCTATACGATCCAAACGGCAATACCTGGGTGTACAAGCTCTCCGAACCTCTTACCTTCGTCCGGCATCAGGTCGGGGTCGACCACATCGAGGGAGACATGGCGGTTCTGTCGGACGGCCCAGCCACTGGCACTTCGGTGGTAACCGTCGGTGCCGCCGAGTTGTATGGTGCGGAACTCGGGATTGGACAGTAAACTGAAAAGCGGGGATGCTGCCATGATGCGGTGGATCGTTGGGTCGATATCGAACACCCGTTTGAGCAACCGAGCCCAACGGATGCGGGTCGGCGCCGAGTGATGGGGCGCGTCACCGTGATCAGGTGTCATTAGCGTTGACCGGACCGCCCAGAATGATCTCGGCACGGAGCCTGGCGTTGGGCGCGAGCACGCCATCGAGGCTTAAGGGGCCAGGCTCTGATATTTTCACAATGTCAGCTCTCCCGGCCCAGCAATGGCTTGCCCGCGCTGCAATGAACAGGGTTCATTTCCCGGATTCTAGGCCGCGGACTAGCGTGTATGACAATTCACTTGCACAGCGGTACGTTGTCTTGTCGGAGGGGCCTTAGGAATATAAATCTAGCAGGAGTAAATATGAACAGCATGAAAGTCCTGACCTCGCTCGCGGGCGTCTCCGCACTCGTCTGCGTGGCAAACGCAAACGCTTTGAACATTAACCTGTACGACGAGGCCGATCCGCTCCAAGTCACGATCCGCATCTCGGGTTCTACGTCTCACGACCCCGGCCTCGAGAAGCTCTGGCAATTGAATGAGCGCAACCTCGGCATCTGCGTGGAGGGCACGCTCGACTTCTTCCGCTCTCGCGACCGGCGCAAGCGGCTCGCCTACTGCGTGGGTCGCCCCTTCCCCTTCCTCCCGGTGGAGCTTGCGGGCAAACGGCTCGCGATTCATAAGGCCTCCGAAGGCGGCTCGGGGAACGGCGTGGCACCGCTCGTCCGAGCGCCGTTTTCGCCAGGACTTCCGAACCCGCCCGATTTCTGGAACGTTCCGACCGGCGGCGGGGCCACCTTTCTTCAAGCCTGCGCCGGTGTAACGGAGACGCCATTGCCAGGCACCCCTTTCGCGATCTATACGCTGCATGACGACTGCCCGAATGGCTCCATTGCTGCTGGCACCATTAATAACCCCGCACCCGACGCCGGCATTTCGGATCTGGAGCCGGCGATCTTCAAGATCGCGTTTGACCCGGATTTGAACGCGATCGAGCTGGCCGCCATTCCGCCGAAACTGATCTCCGCGGTGGTGATGGGCGTGCCGGTTACGCTCAATATCCGTAACCGCATGCAGGCCTTACAGTTCGAGAACGCGGACCCGCCCCTGGACGTCTGTCATCCGAGCCATCCCAATTACGGTGACCCGGTGGTACCAGACCCGGAGTTACCAGAGTCCACGATTACGATTACAAACGCCGAGAGCGGGGAATGCCAGCCGAGCCTGTATCGTAGTCAGCTCGCGGCTCTCTACAGCGGGAGCTTCTTTAATTGGAGCCAGATCACCAGCCCGACAACGCCGGGCGAAGACCTGACCAATCTCGAAATACCCAACGTACTGGACAATGCCCTCTCGGACCGGTCGGTCTTTTGGTGCCGCCGCGTGGATACCTCGGGCACCCAAGCCTCTTTCGAGACCTACATGCTTGGCCAGCGCTGTGCGGACGGCGTACCGCCCTTTGTAACCGCGGCCCTTGACCCCGCCCAGGTGACCGAGTCCTCCGGTAGCTCGGAGGTGGTGAGGTGTCTAAACACCAAGTTCGCCGCACGGGAGGGAGCGATCGGCGTACTCAGTCTCGAGTTCTTGCCGGGTACGTCGGATAATTTCCGCTTCATCAAGGTGGGGGCCAAGGCACCCTGCTTGCTCGAGATCGTGAAGTCGAGTTATGACTTCGTCGCCGAGAGCACCATGCAGTGGCGGACCGTCGCGATCGCCGGCCTGCCGAGGTTGCGCGACTTTCCGCTGCGCCTGGCGCTGGTGCAGCATATCCGCAAGAAGATGGGCAGGCGCGCCGTCATCCAGGATCTGAACATCGCCTTTAAAACTCTGTTCTGCGGGGGCAGCTCGGAACCGGACGAAGGCAGCGGTGCGCTCTTGGGCAACGCCCTCTCGGCCAACGTGCCGCCGACTACGCCCTTCGTGGCGGAAGGTGGCGGTACCGACGATGTACAGGTGCACCCGATCCTGACCAAGACCCGAGGGTTGAACGGCCCCAACTCCTGCGGTCGGATAATCGACGTCCATCCGACGGAGATTGAGCTTGCGCCGTAAGCGGCTGCCTAGAGCAGTGAGCACGCCGGATACTGGAGCTTTATACAGGCGTCGTGGTCCTGTTCAAGTGAAGAAAAGCGCCGCGGATGATTTACCGGTTTGCTCGGAGAAATCGCCTAAGATCACGGGGCTAAGCAAGGGCTTTCTGGCCGCTAGGTGCCTGTCTGGCGGGCCGCTACGCGCTACAGTGTCTAAACTTTACTTTGTTAACTACTTTCAGGCGGTAGTAGCGAAGACGAGGGGGTATCGACGATGATGCGCTGGATTATCGACGCGAGTGCTCGGCTGAGGCTGGTAGTGCTCGGCACCGCAGCGGTGCTGGTGGGTGTCAGCATCGTTCAGCTACGCGACATGCCGGCGGAAGCATTGCCCGACTTCACGCCGCCGATGGTGCAGGTCCGGACCGAAGCGCTCGGGCTGTCCGCGGCGGAGGTGGAGCAGCTGCTCACCGTTCCGATGGAGCAGGAGTTCTTCAACGGGCTGCCGTGGTCGGAAAGTCTCCATTCTGAATCCTTGCCCGGGCTGTCATCGGTCGACATGATCTTCAAACCGGGCACCGACGTCTTCCGGGCACGGCAGATGGTGCAGGAGCGCTTGACGCTCGCCCACGCGCTTCCGAATGTATCCAAGCCGCCGTTGGTCCTGCAGCCTCTGTCGTCGACCAGCCGGGTCCTCGTGGTCGGGCTCTCATCGACGACTCTTTCCCCGATTGAAATGTCGGTGCTGGCCCGCTGGAAGATCAAGCCCCGCCTGAGCGGCGTGCCCGGAGTGGCGAACGTCGCGATATTTGGCATGCGGGAGAGGCAGCTGCAGGTCCAGGTCGACCCGGAACAGCTCAACCGGAAGGGTGTCTCGCTGAGCCAAGTCATCAGCACCACCGGGAACGCGCTGTGGAGCACACCGCTGACGTTCCTGGAGGCATCGACACCGGGCATGGGCGGCTTCATCGACACCGCCAACCAGCGCCTCGGCATCCAGCACATCTCGCCGATCAAGTCGGCGAAGGACCTGGCCCAGGTGGCGATCGTGGACACCGATGGCGGGCGGCTGCGGCTCGGCGATGTGGCCCAGGTCATCGAGGGCCACCAGCCGCTCATCGGCGACGCGTTCTTGCAGGGTGGTGGACTCAACCTCCTGCTCGTGATCGAAAGGTTCCCCGGCGCCAGCATCGTGGAGGTGACCCGGGGGATCGAGCATGCAATCGAGTCGATGCGCGCCGGCCTGACCGGGGTGCAGTTCGACACGACGGTCTACCGGCCCGCGACTTTCCTCGAAACCGCGCTCGACAGCCTCACCACCACGTTGTCGGTCGGCTTCCTCCTTCTCGCGCTCGTGTTCGGCGCCGTGCTGTTCGACTGGCGGGCGGCGTTCATCAGCGTCGTGGCGGTCCCGCTGTCCTTCCTGGCCGCGGTGCTAGTGCTCTCCTGGATCGGGGCGACCCTCAACATGATGGTGTTGGCGGGGCTGGTGATGGCCGTCGCGGTTGTCGTCGACGACGCTGTCGCCGACGTCGAGAACATCATGCGGCGACTGCGGCAACGGCCTCGGGAGGGGAGCGCCTCCCCGCTTGCCGTCGCGCTCGACGCCGCCGCCGAGATGCGCGGCTCCCTCGTCTACCCGACGCTGGTCATCCTCGTATCCGTGGTGCCGCTGCTGTTCCTCGGCGGTGTGAGCGGCTCGTTCTTCCGCCCGCTCGGGCTCGCCTACGGTCTGGCGGTGCTGGGCGCCTTTGTGGTGGCCCTCACCGTCACGCCCGGGCTGGCCGTGCTCCTGCTGGCCCGGGCACCGGGGAACCACCGGGATTCGCCGCTCACAGGCCGACTGCGCGACGGCTATGGCGGGTTACTCGGGCGCACCGTTGACCGTCCCGGCTGGGTGTATGCCGCGGCCGGCCTGGTCACCGTCGCTGGGATCGCGACGCTGCCGTTGCTCGCCGGGCAACCCACGTTGCCCGCGCTCCAGGACCGGGACGTGGTCGTCCAGGTGACCGGCTCACAGGGCAGGTCGCACCCGGCAATGAGCCGGATTACCGCCCTTGCGAGCCAGGAACTGCGCTCCGTCCCCGGGGTCCGCAACGTCGGCGCCCACGTCGGACGCGCGGTGACATCGGACCAGGTGGTCGGCATCAACTCGGGCGAGCTCTGGGTCAGCCTCAGCCCCGAGGCGGACTACGGCGCCACCACCGCCGCAATCCAGACAGTTATGGAGGGCTACCCCGGGATCCGCAGCGAGGTGCTGACCTATCCCGAGCAGCGCGTCCGGATGGTACGGGTGGGCGCGAAGGAAGCCCTAGTCGTGCGGGTGTTTGGCCGAGACCTGGAGGCGCTGCGTGCCACGTCGGCCGAGATCCGGCAGATCCTCTCGGAGGTCGAGGGCGTCATCGATCCCCAAGTGGACCTCGGGTCCGAGGAGCCGACTGTGGAAATCGAGGTGAACGTCCCCGAGGCGCAGCGCAACGGCCTGAAGCCGGGCGACATCAAGCGGGCGGCGGCCACGTTGCTGAACGGCATCGAGGCCGGCAGCCTCTTCGAGGAACAGAAGATCTTCGAGGTCGTGGTGTGGAGCACGCCGCGGACACGGAACAGCCTGTCGAGCATCCGCGAGCTGCTCATCGACCGGCCTGACGGGACGCTGGTGCGTCTTGGAGACGTGGCCGACGTGCGCATCAAGCCAAACCCGCAGGCCATCCGTCACGCGGGAGCCGCCCGCTTTGTGGACGTGCTGGCCGACGTGCGGGGGCGCGACCTCGGCGAGGTGACCAGTGACATCGAACGTCGCCTGAAGCAGGTCACGTTCCCGCAAGAGCACCACGCCGAGGTTCTCGGCCAGCTCGCCCAACAGCGGGCCGATCGGCAGCGAACGTGGTTCCTGGTCGGCGCCGCCCTGCTCATGATCCTGCTGTTCGTGCAGGCTGCTCTCGGGAGCTGGCGGCTGGCCATCGGCTTCCTGCTCGCCATACCCGTGGCGGTGTCGGGTGCCCTTGTGGCAGCCGCGCTCATGGGAAAGCTCACATCGCTCATCTCCCTAGCGGGAGTCCTCGTGGTGCTGGGGATCGCCGTGCGCCAGGGCATGGTGCAGCTCAACCACTACCAGCGGCTCGAGCGCCGGGACGGCCAGACGCGGGACCGGGAAGTCGCCCTAGCGGGAGCGCGGGACCGGTTCGCGCCGATCGTGATGAGCACGCTGGGGAGCATACTCGCGCTGCTACCGCTTGTGATCGTGGGCAGCCTCTCCGGCCACGAGATCGTCCACCCGTTGGCAGTGATCGTACTCGGCGGCCTGGTCACCTCGACGCTGCTCAACCTGCTCGTCACGCCTGGCCTCTACTTGCGCGTCGCGCCGGCGTCCCAGCCCGACCCAGCCGCGGAACTGTTATCATGACGGCCGGAGCAATCGAGTCCGTACGGCGCTGGGACCGCCGTCGGAACGCGACTGGGCAGAGGCGTCTCAAGCCATGATTCGTTGGATCGTCGGGACCAGCCTGAAACTGCGCTACCTGGTGGTCGGTGTGGCGTCGCTGATGATGCTCTATGGCATCCTGACGCTGCGGGACATGCCGGTGGACGTCTTCCCCGAGTTCGCCCCGCCGCAAGTCGAGGTGCAGGTCCCAGCGCTGGGCATGTCGGCGGCCGACGTCGAGTCGCTGATCGTCGTGCCGCTGGAGGAGTCGCTGACCGGCCTGCCGGGGCTCGACATCATGCGGTCCAAGTCGGTCTCCCAGCTGGCGTCGATCGAGCTGCTCTTCGAGCCCGACGTCGACCTGATGCGTGCACGGCAACTGGTCGCCGAGCGCACCACGGCGCTGTCACCGACCCTGCCCGCCTGGGCCAGCGGCGCCATATTCATCATCCCGCCCAAGTCCGCTACCAGCCGGGTCATGAAGATCGGGCTCACTGCGAAGGACCGGAGTGGGGTCGAGCTGTCGCTGGTCGCCTGGTGGACGCTGCGGGCGCAGCTGCTGACGGTGCCCGGCGTCGCCAATGTCAATGTGTGGGGCGACCGCTGGTACGTCTACCAGATCCTGGTCGATCCGGAGCGGATGCGTCGGCACGACGTCACCCTGAACGAGGTCATGGAGATCAGCGGGAACGCCATCGACGTCGGTCTGCTGCCGTCCACCGAGTCGAAGTGGGTGGGCACCGGAGGTTTCATCGACACGCCCAACCAGCGGTTCGCCATCCAGCACGTCCTGCCGCTCTACGCACCGGAAGACTTCGCTCGGATGCCCGTCAAGCAGGTGCAGGGCCGCGAGCCGGTCTACCTCAGCGACGTGGCGGACGTGACAGTGGACCACCAGCCGCTCATCGGGGACGCCGTGATCAACAGCGGCCCCGGTAGCATGCTCATCGTGGAGAAGTTCCCATGGGGCAACACCCGGGAGATCACCCGGGCGGTCGAGGAGAAGCTCGCGACGCTGCGCCCGGGGCTCACCGGCATCGAGATCGACACGACGATCTTCCGGCCGGCCACCTTCGTCGACGCCGCGATCGGCAACCTCACCCGGACCATGATCATCGGCTTCATCCTGGTGGTGCTCATCCTCGGCGCGTTCCTCTTCGAGTGGCGGGTTGCGCTGATCAGCGTTGCCGCGATCCCGCTGTCGCTGGTGGCCGCCACACTCGTGCTCAACGCGTTCGGCGCCACGATTAACACGATGATCCTGGCCGGGCTGGTCATCGCTCTCGGCGTCATCGTCGACGATGCGATCATCGACGTCGAGAACATCATGAGACGGCTCCGCCAGCATCGACTGCAGGGCAGCAAGAAGTCGACCGCCGCCGTCATCCTCGACGCCTCCCTTGAGGTGCGCGGCCCGATCGTGCACGCGACGGTGATCATCCTGATCTCCACGGTACCAGTGTTCCTCCTGACCGGGCTGACCGGCGCGTTCTTCCGGCCGCTCGCGCTGGCCTACGGGTTGGCGATCCTCGCCTCCCTGGTGGCCGCGCTGACCGTCACCCCGGCGATGGCCCTGCTCCTGCTGGCCAGAGCGCCGATCGAGCGCCGCGAGTCCCCGGTTGCGCGCTGGCTGCAGCGCGGCTACACCCGGATCCTCGCCCGGGTCGTGCAGCGCCCGAGCTGGGCCTACGCCACCGTCGCCGTGGTCATGGTGGCCGGAGCAGTCGTGCTCCCCCAACTCGGCCAGTCCCTCTTACCGGCGTTCAAGGAGCGGGACTTCCTGATGCACTGGGTTGGCACGCCCGGGATGTCTCATCCGGAGATGGTCCGCATCACGACCCTGGCCAGCCGGGAGCTGATGGCCATTCCCGGAGTGCGCAACTTCGGCGCCCACATCGGCCAGGCCCCGCAGGGCGACGAGGTCGTCGGCATGAACTTCACCGAAAACTGGATCAGCATCGACCCAAAGGCCGACTACGACAAGACGCTGGCCGCCGTGCAGAAAATGGTCGACGGCTACCCAGGCTTATACCGCGACGTGCAGACCTACCTGAAGGAGCGCATTAAGGAGGTACTCACCGGAACCAGCGAAAGCATCGTCATCCGGATCTATGGCGACGACCTGGCGATCCTCCGCAGCAAAGCAGAGGAGGTGAAGGAGGTGCTCGCCGGGATCGACGGCATTATCGAGGAGCACGTCGAGCTACAGGCCGACATCCCCCAGTTGGAGGTGGAGGTGAACCTCGCCGCGGCCCAGCGCTACGGGCTCAAGCCGGGCGACGTGCGCCGGGCGGTCTCGATCCTGGTTGCCGGTGAGGAGGTTGGCGATATCTGGCGGTACGGGCGAAACCTCGAGGTGCATGTGATGGGTGGCGCCAAGTACCGGGCGAGCCTGAACGCCGTGCACGAGCTCATGCTCGATACTCCCAGCGGCGATCGCGTCCGGCTCGGCGACATTGCCTCCGTGCAGACCAAGCCCACCCCGAACGTCATCGAGCGGGAAGCCAACTCCCGGCGCATCGACATCGGCGCCAACGTGAGGGGGAGCGACCTGGGCGCCGTGGCCGACGAAGTCGAGGACCGGCTCGAGGGGGTGAGCTTCCCCCTCGGCTACCACGCGGAGGTGCTGGGCGAGTACGTGGAGGCCGAGGCCGCGCAGGACCGCCTGCTGCTGTTCTCGTTCGTGACCGTGTTCGGCATCGCCGTGATCCTGCTGGCCGCGTTCGGGAATGGGCGGCTCACGCTGCTCGTCATGCTTACCCTACCGATGGCCCTGGTGGGCGGGGTCCTGAGCACCGGCCTGAGTGACGCCGTCATCTCGCTCGGCACGCTGGTGGGCTTCTTCACCGTGCTGGGGATCGCCGCCCGCAACGGCATCCTCATGATCAACCACTTCCAGCATCTGGAACGCGAGGAGGGTGAGGCCTTTGGACCGGACCTCGTCCTGCGCGGCGCCCGGGAACGTCTGGCGCCGATCCTGATGACCTCGCTCGCGGCCGGCCTCGCCGTCCTCCCGCTAGTGGTCGCCGGCAGCATCCCAGGCCATGAGATCGAGCACCCGATGGCGGTGGTGATCGTCGGCGGCCTGTTCACCTCGACGCTGCTCAATCTCTTCGTGGTGCCGTCGCTCTACCTGCGGTTCGGCGGGCGGCACGAGCGCGCTGGTGTGGCACCGCGCGGCCCGAACCGGGACGGACCCATGGACAGGACGCTGACGATTCCAAACTCATCGAGGGGAGGACAATGACGCATAGCAAGCGGTGGATCGGGTTGGTGATGGTGGCGGCACTGCCGCTGGTCGGGTATGGCGAGGCGCCGGCCGAGAAGGGCCATACGGCTCCCGCAACTTTGGAGTCGACTCAAGACCCGGCGATCAAGCGCATCAGGCTGACGGAGCAGGCGGCGGAGCGCCTCGGTATCCAGTTCGGAGAGGTAAGGGCGGCCGGCCAGTGGCTCGAGGCACCCTACAGTGCCCTCTTCTATGACGCCTCGGGCGGCCAGTGGGTCTACATCAGCCCGCAGCCCCTGGTCTTCGAGCGTGCCCGCATCAGGGTCGAGCGCATCGAAGAGGACAGGATATACTTGTCGGAGGGACCGGATCCCGGCACCAAGGTAGTCACCGTCGGCGCCGCGCTGCTGTTCGGCGCCGAGAGCGGTCTATGACGAGACCATGGCCAGCATCCAGGAAGCAACTGACGTCGCGAGCGATGCCCCGGACGCTGGCCAGCTATGCAATACCGGCTGCTGGTCATCACCGTTGCGATCACCCTGAGGCCTCGCTCGAGGTCCGCGCGCCGATCGTGCACGCCACGCTGATCATCGTGGCGTCCACCCTCCCGATCTTCTTCCTCGGGGGCGTGGCCGGCTCGTTCTTCCAGCCGCTGGCGTTCGCCTACGCGATGGCGATCTTGGCCTCGATGATCGTCGCGCTTACGATCACGTCTTCGCTCGCCCTGATCCTGCTATGGAGCGCGGCGCGACTTCCCTGCGGCGCGGTGGCTACAGGAGCGCTCATGAGTTTAATGTGGATGAAGGCGGCGGGCGATGTGTTGCCGAGTCACCTGGAAAGAGTGGGCCGCGATCAAAAAACGATGGGGCTGGCTGCACGCAACCCGACGTGAACCGGCCGCGGATGGTTGCCAGCCAAAACCAGGTGAAGCTTTCACCTCTGGTGCGGTCCATCACCCCAAAGGTGAACTGCGGCCCAACGACGCCAACGACATGAGGAGCTTGCCACGCACGCTCAACAGCGAGGTCAATAACATACTTTTGGCCCATGGCAAAACCCCGGATAGACAAGACATCATAGGTAGGAGGATATCATGCAAACATCAATCACTGGCACTTGGCTTGGCGCTGGGATGGGCATCCTGCTGTTCTCAGTTGCGGGCGTTTATGCCGACGAAGAAAAGATGGCGCTGGACAAGGTGCCGAAGCCGGTCATCGAGGCGGCCAAGGCCCGGTTCAAAGACGCAGTGATGAGCGACGCGGCCAAAGAGACGGATAACGGGAAGCTGGTCTACGAGGTGTCCCTCAAGGACAAGGGCCAGGCCATCGACGTGATTTTGAGCCCCGAAGGAGAAATTCTCGTGATCGAAAAAGTGATCACCGCCAGGGCCTTGCCCACCGCCGTCACCCAAGCGCTCGAGGACAAGTACCCCAAGGCGACGTACAAGAAGGTCGAGGAGGTCTTCGAGGTGAAGAACAAGAAGGAGGAGCTGGTGTACTACGAAGCGCTGCTTACGATAGTCGAGACGGACAAGCGCTGGGTGAAGTTGACGCCCGAGGGGAAGATCGTGAAGAGGAGGAAATGAGTGGTGGCCCCTAAAACCGGGGACACTTTCGCAGAGTTCAACACAAAAACTTGGTAGGAATGTGATGAGAAACATAATTCAAGCAGTGGTAACCGTTGTGACTGGGCTCGTTCTTGTCGGCGGGGCTAGCGCCCAGGCCCCAGCTGGTCTGGGTACGGAGGAGTTCGGCCTGACCGATAAGGAACTCGTCCAGGCCATCGAGAACGGTGAAGCGCTGATCACGCAGTGCATGCGTGAGCAGGGATTCGAGTACGTCGCCGCTGATTACAGGACCGTACGCGCAGGGATGGGCGCTGATAAAATGCTTCCCGGAGTCAGTGACAGTGAGGAACAGTTCATAGACAAGCACGGGTTCGGCTTGGCGACGGTCTACACCGGTAAGCCTCCACAACTGGCCGAGGGCTACAGTCCAGCCCAGGTAGGTTTGGGTGAACGGAACGTTCAAATCTTTAAGAACCTGTCTCCTGCCGATCAGGTTGCCTACAACCGCGCGCTCTTGGGCGAGAATACCGGCGCGACATTCGCGGTTGCGCTCGAGACGGAGAACTTCTCGCTGTGCGGTGGTTGCACCCTCAAGGCCATCGAGCAGGTTTTCAAGCCCGATCAATTGAAGGCAACCTACTATAATCCACTGGATGCGCTCATCAATAAGGATCCACGTATGAAAGCCGCGCTTCGGAAATATGCCGACGAGATGCACAAAGCCGGTTTCGATTATAACCATCCGGATGAGTTGGAACCCGACATAAAGGAACGGCTCAATGCCCTCACCAGCGGCGGTACGATCCTCGTCGAACAGATGTTGCCTGAACAGTTGGCCGCCCTCAAAAAGCTCCGGGACTATGAGCTCAGGGTTGCCAAGAAAAGCTTTGAGTTGGACGAGGGTATTATCGTTCCGGTTGCGGAGACCATCGAGAAGGAAATGTTTGCTCGTAAAATCGAATGATGAGCGTTTCCGCTCTAGACCGGAGGCGCCGTCGGTTTGAAGCACGCGTGGCACTCGCTAGTGACAGACGGGCTTCCGCCAACACAGCGTATCGGGTAGGGGTTTATCATGACCAGAAAACCCGTCATCGTCCTATGCTATGTCCTGGCGCTTGTGGCCGTTGTCGCGGTAGGAGCTTGGGTGGCAAGTTCGCGTATCGAATCTCCAGCGGAGGCAGCCTCCCGAACCGCGCCCCCGGCGCCATCGCCGATTCTGGTCCCGGTCGAAGAGCGCGTGCTAAGTTCCAACATCGTGACTCGCGGCACCGCCCGGTTTGGATTGCCACAACCGATCTCAATAGCCCCGTCGGCCTTGAAAGCGAACGCCGCCGGGTTGATCACCACGCTGCCTTTGTTGAACACCCAGTTTAAGGAAGGGAGTGTGATGCTCACCGCTTCCGGGCGTCCGCTGTTGGTCCTGCAGGGGGAGGTCCCGGCATTCCGCGATCTTGTCCCCGGTATTTCGGGTAAGGACGTACGCCAGTTGGAGCAAGGACTCAAGCGACTGGGGTTTGATCCCGGTCCCGTGGATGCGACTTATGATGAGCGGACCAGCGCAGCAGTGGCCAAATGGTACTCCTCGGCGGGATACGAGCCGTTTGGCCCGACGACCGAGCAACTTGCGAATATCCGAACCCTCGAACTGGGGTTGGGCGACGCGAAAAAAAATAAGTTGGCCGCCGCCGCCGCTACCGCAGCCCGGGTCGTAGAATCGGCACGCGCCAAGGCAGAGCACGCCAACCGAGTTGCCGCCGCCGAGCTCGCGGCCAAGGCCGCAGCTCGGAATAGACTGATGGTGAGATCGAAGAGCGAGGCAACCCTGGCATTAGAATCCGCTCGCGCCAAAGCAGAATCCGCAAATAAGGCGGCTGCCGCCGAGGTTGATGCCAAGATCGTGGAGCGGGCTTTAATCCTGTTGGACCCGCGACAATTAGAGACAGCCCGGACGGCCGCCGATACAAAACTCGAAATGACTCGAGCGGCCTTAACAGCCGCTCAACTGGAGGGCGAAGTCGCCATTCGGGCCGCGGAACGGGACGCCAACCTAGCAGCAGCCCAATTCGAACTGGCTGAAGCGGCTGTAAAATCCGCTCAACTGGAGGGCGAAGTGGCCGTTCAAACCGCTCTCGACGCACAGAGGGTCGCCCAATTTGACGCCAAGTTAACGGCGGAACGAGCCGATCGACTCGCTGCTGACTTCGACATGGCCAAACGCAAGCTGGGTGTGCAGGTACCGATAGATGAGATCGTTTTCATTCCCATCCTACCCGTCCGCGCGGAGGTGGTGACTGCTGTCGTCGGTGGCGCGGCGAGCGGACCCATGATGTCCGTGACAGACAATCAAATAGCCATCGATTCTTCCCTCCCCCTCGACGCGGCACCGCTTGTGAAGCCGGGAATGGCAGTCGCCATCGATGAACAGGCCCTTGGGATCAAAGCCAAGGGTGTCGTGGAAATGGTGGACAAAACCCCCGGCACCCACGGGGTCGACGGATACCACATCTACTTCGCGGTTCGCGTTGGCGAGACGCCGACACCGCTGCAAGGTTTCTCGGTACGCCTCACGATCCCCATCGAATCGACCAAGGGAGCTGTCACCGCCGTCCCGATGAGTGCACTATCTCTCGCCGCCGATGGGAGATCGAGGATCCAGGTCCAAAACAATGGCGCGCTCGAATACATCGTGGTCGACCCGGGAATGGCCGCTGACGGTTTCGTCGAAGTGACTCCCGTGGATGGGACGTTCAAACCAGGCCAACTCGTGGTCGTCGGATACAAGAGTAGCGAGAGTATCACTAAACAACCATGATAACTCCGAACCCTCTCACCCCATCGACGAGAGTGATCGAGCTGAACACGGTTGGGAGGCAGTTTGGAAGCGAACCAGCCGTACACGCGCTCGTGGATGTTGATCTCTGGATAGATCGCGGCGAATGGCTAGCGATTACCGGTCCATCTGGCGCCGGGAAGTCAACTATGCTGAACATCATCGGTTGCCTGGACCATCCCACCAGCGGCAGCTTTTTCTTTGACGGCATCGACACCGCCACATTGACCGACAATCAGCGTGCAGGATTGCGAAGCCAACGCATCGGGTTCGTGTTTCAAGCCTTCCGCCTGCTGCCTTATCGGACGGTGGTGGAAAACGTGATGTTGGCGGAGGTATATCGCCACCAGTCCCACCACGGTCGGCAAGCGCGCGCGCTGGCGGCCATCGAACGGGTGGGGCTCAGTCACCGCGCCGATTTCTTGCCCGTAAAGCTGTCAGGGGGTGAGCAGCAAAGGGTCGCCATCGCCCGCGCGCTCGTTGGTTCTCCGAGCCTGTTGTTATGCGACGAACCGACCGGAAATCTGGATTCAAAATCATCCGCCAACCTCCTCGATCTGTTTGAGAAATTGAATCGAGAGGGCCTCACCTTGGTCATCGTTACCCACGACGAAAATGTCGCCAATCGGGCCCGCCGCCGCGTGCATATCATAGACGGCAGGCTGACCGATCTCAGCAATGGACAAGCAAACAAACGAGCGAAGCCTGCTCAAAAAAGGGGCATTCGACCCGCGATATCGCGGTCTGGAATAACGTTTCGTGATCTTTTGAATGAAGCGCTTGCGGGGATGTTTGCCCGGCCGGGGCGAACGATGCTGACCGTGTTAGGGGTTGTCATTGGGCTGACTGCCCTGGTGGCGACCCTGGGCCTGACCCGCACCGCCGGCAACCGCATCATCAGCCAGTTCGACGCGGTTGCTGCGACCGAGCTCTTTGTCTCAGCGAAGCCTGGTATTAGGGGCATCGTCGATCCCAAAGCAATTCCATGGGATGCACCGACTCGTCTTCGCCGTCTGAATGGCGTAGTTGCCGCGGGAACGATGAGTCAGATTGATATCGGGAATGCGCTGGTTAGTTCGTCGCCGGTGAAAGACCCTCTGAACCAGACCGCCTTCAAGCTTTCGGTTCACGCCGCGTCCCCCGACTTGTTCAGAGCGGTCAGAGCAGATCTTGAGACCGGACGCTTATTTGATTTGGGCCATTCCGAGCGGGCGGACCGCGTTGCTGTTCTCGGTCCGGACGCTGCTCGCCGGCTTGGTATTTCTGGCCTTGAACAGCTTCCGGCAATCTCCATCGGCGATCACCCGTACCTGGTCGTGGGTATCCTGCGCGATGTCGCCCGTAAGTCTGAGTTACTTGGCTCAGCTATTATCCCTGAAGGTACCGCACGCCAGGATTTTGGGTTGGTCGGTCCTGGCACAGTGGTGGTCGAGACACAGATTGGCGCGGCGTACCTCATTGCCCAACAAATACGATTGGCGCTGCGGCCCGATGATCCACGGATTCTAAAAATCGACGTTCCCCCGGAGCCTAAGCGCGTGCGCGATGAAGTGCAGAGTGACGTGGATATCATGCTCCTTTTGCTCGGCGGTTTGTCCTTGGTTGTAGGTGCTGTTGGCATCGCCAACATTACGCTCGTGTCGGTGATGGAGCGGACTGGCGAGATCGGTCTGCGTCGAGCCATCGGGGCAACTCGGGGTCATATCGCCGCACAGTTTTTATTCGAGAGTGCCTCGATGGGCGTTATCGGCGGCATCCTTGGGGCCAGCCTTGGAGTAGTCATCGTGGTTGCCGTCTCCGCCTACCAGGTTTGGACCCCAGTGCTGGACCCAGCGGCACCCTTCCTCATGCCATTTATCGGTGGCGCGATCGGCTTGTTGTCGGGAAGCTATCCGGCAATGCGTGCGGCCAATCTGGAACCGGTTGAGGCGTTTCGGAACTGATTGTGTTCCGAATCATATCGATCTGATCCGCAGGCATGTGAGAGAGCTTCCGTCAATAGGTGTGTAAATAGCTCAGGCGGCTTCCCTCACAGACTCCTCTTTGATTCGTATTCCATCGGCATAGGTCGCTCCCTGGTAGACGTCTTTGAGGAGGTCTGCCGCATTGA
>JBOIEG010001335.1:0-1890 GCA_050740915.1 Gammaproteobacteria bacterium
AGATTGAGGATTTCCTCATTCACGACCTGCGGCACACGTGCGCTGGATGGCTGGTGTCGGCTGGGGTACCGCTGACCGAGGTGCGGGATCTCTTAGGGCACAGCACGGTCAAGATGACCGAACGCTATGCCCACTTGGCACCCGAAAACATCCGCGCGGCTGTTGCCGTTTTAGATACCCGTTGGTCACGATCCGGTCACGCTCGGCATTCTCAAAGCCTAGAAACTCACCGTAACCGATTGAGATCATTGATGGGCCCGGCAGGACTCGAACCTGCGACCAAGGGATTATGAGGCCCCTGCTCCTACTGTAAGCAATTGTTTTTATTAACTACTGTTCGTCGCCCGTTGCACACAGATTGTCGTACGGTGTCTAACAGTGTCTAACGACGTCCCGCAAAAGTCCCGCAAGCCCGAAAATGCCGATAGGTGTCTTTCGATCACGCTGGTAGGTCCTCGATCCACAGAAGCGCGCGGTCCAGGCGAGTTATCTTGAGAGCATTGTGGAATTTGCTATCAGCCGTCACGAGTATACCTCCTGTTCGTTGGGCCAAGGCGAGATACAAACAATCGTAGACGGTCCGTTTAAACTCAGTCGCAATCGCCCAGGCCAACTGAAGCAGCCGCTCCGAACCATGGATCTCCAACGGAAAGCGTCGGAAGTCCCTCAGAATACCTTCGGCTACGTCGGCGTCTATTTCTTTGCGTCGCCACTTCTTCCATAACACGTTTCCAAACTCAGCCCAGATTAAGTCGGGGGCAAGGATTTGATGGTCTTGATGAAGAAGTCGGCTGGCCGACTGACTGTGGACCTCTGGTAGAAACCACTTAACTGCGACACTCGTGTCGATCACGAACCGGGTCAACGCTGGCGGTCCTCTCGGAGCAACTCGGCACTGTCACTGAAGGATTGGCCGGCGCATCGCTCTCTCCAGCTCGCAGCTACGCCATTCGCTTCCGCAAGTGAGAACGTGACGGCTTCTTCAAGAATACGCTTCGCTTCGCCCTGCAGCGACCGCCCATGTTGCTTGGCCTGCGCCTTGAGGCGCTCAATCGTTTCGGAGGCCAAACCCCGCACTAACAATTCTGACATTGTACAGATCCTCCACTCGCATCGCGTTGCTAGCATAATGATAGCATGTGGGGCTTCGTCCACGATTACCATCCCCAAGAAGCCGCGTAACCTGGCCCGATCTAGAATTTGGACATTACGCCATTGACTGCAATCGCTCCTATCGTGCTACCAATCGTGCGCTAGCTAGTGCTTGATCGCCGCTCCTGGAGCGGTCGATCGCCAGAAGTCGAGGATGGCGCCACTTAGTTCGTTCGGACATTCATCCGGTAGATAGTGACCGCAGCCCGCGACGGTTCCTCCGTGTACATTGTCACCGAGCGGCTGTATCGCCTTAAGTAGAGCACCGCCAACGCCGCCCTCGCCGCCGAGCGCGAGGACTGGCATCGTCAGCCTGTGTGCCGATGCCGCCTTGGCCTCCGCAAGCCCCGCATCGTCGAAACTGGCACGGTAGTAGGTGAAGCCCGCGCGGGCAGCGCCGGGGTTCGAGAAGACGCGAACATACTCGTCAAGCGTCGCAGGATCGATCGCCCAGCCGCGCATGCTCTTGTTCGCGAAGAGCCAGCTCAGATACGCCCGCTCGTGACCCTGCACCAGGATCTCGGGTAGGTCGTCGAGGCGATTGAAGCCGAATTGCCAGGTCCTGATATTCGTCATACGGTCGGGGATCCCGCTCTGCGGTGGAGAGACACCCGGGATGGACGCCTCGGTCAGCACCAGGCGGCGGACGTCATGGGGAAACGTTGCAGCGTGAAAGTAGGCGATCCATGTCCCGACGTCGTGGCCGACGACGTCCACACCGCCGCTCGCCGATAGACC
>JBOIEG010001336.1:0-3407 GCA_050740915.1 Gammaproteobacteria bacterium
AACAAGGTTGTTGCCAACGATGCCCGTGTCAGTAGGTTACCAATGGTGGAACATTGGGTGTCCTCACTAAAAAAAAAACGATTGACACAATCGATTAAGCGACTTCGCGTCGCACCAAGGTGAACTCCACGACATCCCCCACCCGCGGCTCGAGGGTGACCGCAGGGAAGGTATACTCCCGCACCACGGTGCGTCCGGCATAGGCGATCCCTTCCTCGACGCCGATCCCCTCGAGGGCAAGACCCGACTGGGTGATCGCCTCCTCGAAGGGCTCGAAGATCGCGCGGTTCGGGACAAGCTTGTAGCTCCCCCGATGGATCCCGAGCACAGCGCCGGTATCTTCGCGCACCACGGCGTGGAAGTCCGGGGCTTGGGCTCCCTCATCGCCCACGAACACCGGTTGCAAGGACACCGGGAAATAAGCCCGGGTTTCGGTTCCGAATGACGTCATGTGCATAGCACACCTCCGATTGAATTCGGGGCGCACGCCACCCCGAGGGGTGTGTGCCACCCCACAGGGTTGATGATTAAACACAAGGCCTGCATCAGCCTTACGGCCGGCCACCGGGAATGCAGGCACGCGATGGCCAAGGGGCTGTTCGCGAGAACAGCTAAGGGTGCGACTGAAACCGCAGCCGCGACGGTGACAGCTTCAAGGCCCAGGGCCTTCCCGAAGACCTCGCGCGTAGGACTTCTGAAAACCCCCGAGCGGGGGTTATGGCACTGCCACCAGTTGCCAGGAAAACCCCGACGGGGGTGGTGGCACTGCCACCACACCTCGCCCACACGGCGCAACGTCACGTCCATCCTTTGGTACAATTCCCGAATCGTGACGGCGTGGCGCATGAGAAAGCCGATCGCATTTACCGCTCAATAACGGTCTATTCATGAGTGACCTCCTGAAAAAAGAGGAGAGCGCAGGCCAGTGGGGCACGCTCTGTCCAAGGGCCGCAACAACACAAGGCCTGCGTTAGTCTTAGGGCTCGCCACCGCAATGCAGACACGCGCGGGCCGGCGGCGCAGGCAAGAAAGGGGCTGTTCGCCCGAACAGCAAGGGTGCGGCTTTGACCGAAGTCCGCCACGGTGAACCCCTTCCCGCTGGGACCCGCGAGCCACAGGGGAAAAGGGGCCCGCCGGGAAGATCCCAGCGGGCCTGAGGGCGATGCAGCAGGCGCCGCTCAGCCATCGCGCCGCCTCTGCTCGAGCGATGAGAACTCGAGCGCCCGTCCCAGCGCGGGGCGAGCCCGGCGGGGCTTGCGCCGCTTGGGCGCCTCCCGTCTTGAGTCCTGAGCCGGGGGCAGCGGGACCACATTGTCCGGCTGTCGAGGCGCAGCAGTTGTTTGCTCTTCCTGCGGCCGCCGCAAGACACCGCATGGGTCGAAGGCCTTTTGGGCACGCGCGGCGAGTGCCGTGATCGCGAGCACAGCCGTGACCTGAAAGAGCAAAAGGCCAATGCACTCCATGGCGATCACCACGCGCTCCTGCGCTTCGATGCGCCCCGAGCTCCGGGGCGCCTCCCGATACAGCTTGGCAAGCTTCTGTAAGCCGCGCCTGGGTCCCCTCTATCGCCGGCAGCCACCCGGAGCGCTTCCCAGAGTTCGCGGTGAAGACCGCAAGCTGCCCCGCGAGCTGCCTGATCTCGGTCTCGACCAGCGGGATCTCCTTGGCTCGCGCCGTATCGCTATGTTGTGCCAGCGCCAATCCCTCTAGGACCGGTGTGCCGATCTGATACAAGGGTCCGAGCAGGAGCAGCCCACTCGCAACACAGGCCAGCAAACGGCTCCCTATCCGAGGCCGCGGCCAAAGCCAGAGGGCCGTTGCCTCCAAGAGCAGCGACCAGGCGATCCCGTAGGGCCCAAGGGTTTCGGACCAAAACGCGATCCCATGGGCTTGGAGCAGACCGATTGAGCCTGCGAGCACGACACCGGAGCCCAGGGCTATTAGTTTTTCCATCTCCTCTCCTTGGCCGCCTCCGCAAGCGGATCTGTGAATAAAACCCCAAAAGACGGCGGAATGAGGTCGAGACCTCCATCTCCGGGGCAAGGGCGCTGTCTTTGGAACAGCGAAGAGCGCGACTGAGTCCGCAGCCGCTACGGTGAGAGACCCTTTCCGAAAGTCTCTGGAGAGAGATCTTGGGAAAGGCCCCACCTTAGTGGGGCCGGTCAAGACACGCGCCCTCAAGGTGCTAGGTCAAAACCCTGCGGGCGCATAGCGGAAAGCCTCCTGGCCCATACCCCCTGCAAGCCTCCTTCGGCCGCCTCGCTTCAGCCTCCGGGGACCACTTGCCGGCTCGGATCTCGGGGTGCTCGAACCTCACAAACATCGGGCGCGGGGAGACCGCACAAAGGGGCGCCGCGCTTTAGACCCGGCGGCGGGCAGCCGGCACGGTAACAAGGATGAAGGCCGCACATGGCCTTCCCAGAGCCGCGCACAAGGCTCGAGGAAGGCCACGCCCGGGTGACTCACCCGTTTTGTGCGGTGCTAACGCTGAAGGCGCGCGAGCAGTGCTCCTCGCGGGATGGAGAGGTTAAAGATAAGGGGCCGCCGTTTTACGGACTGCGGCGATGTGTGCCACAGGGAAACCCTGTAGATGTCGGGGCCTTAAGTCCTCGTTTGAGGACTGGCGCACCTACACCAAAAGGCCCGAAGGTGCGAAAGGGGGCTGTTCTTGGGAACAGCACGGGAGCCTGTGAACCGACAGGTGGCGGGTAAAACCTCGCTTGGGATAGCATCGTATGCTTGATACGAGGCTTGCCGAAGCAAGGTTCGTAGAGCCGGTTCGGCCGGGGAGTGATCCCCAGCCGAAACCGATTTCCAAGTCAGGCGGCGGCCTTAGCCGGTTGTTGCACTTCCTCCTGGGACCTCGGGCGAATAACGTACTCGCCCTCGACCTTGACCCAGTCAAGGCGCAGCAGCCGGGTCTTGAGGCTCACACCTACTTGACCCTTCTTGTCGCCGTTCTGGCAGGTGAAGGTCTGGGCGTAGAGATCGCCGAGCTTGAATCCTACCAGTACCCGCTTCTCCGCCTCGATGTCGGGGATCAGCTCCTGGATAATGCGGCTCGCCTCACGGCCCGAGACGCGGGCATCGAAGCGCGTGTACTCGACCTGTCCGGCGGCGCCGTGCAAGGCCGAGATCTCAACGGCGAGAAAAGGCCCGCCCCGCTTGGGGGTGACCTCACGGGCTCGGTGCAGATAGCCTATCCCGAGAATGTGGAGGTCAAAGAAGTTAGAATCACGCGAAGTTGTATCTGCCATAGTGGCTCTCCTGGAATAGATAAAAGGCTCCTCAGCAAAATTTGTGGGTAGTTTTCTACTTGATAGACCCCATGGAGTTAAGGGCGTCTGAGGAAAACAACGATTCTGACGCAAGTCCTACAGGCTCTGGCTGTGGATATATGGACAACT
>JBOIEG010001337.1:0-2875 GCA_050740915.1 Gammaproteobacteria bacterium
GACGTGAAACCGGTCCAGCAACGCCTGAACGTCGGCGTCACGGTCGAGATCGATGTAGGAGTACGGATGGCCGTTGCGCGTCAGGAACTCTTTGACGCGGAGCGTTCCAGAGCAATGATTCGACCCGGCGAGCACGACATCGCCGAGCCCATGCGCGATCAACTCCACCCGGCGAATGATGAAGGCCCGCATGATCAGCTCGCTGAGTTCGCTGTCGGTCTGCACGAGCGCCAACAAGTGTTCGTGATCCAGCTCGATCACTTCGCCCGAGTCACGGGCGCGCGCTCGGACAAGCGCGGGGCGACCCGAAAGCATGTTGACCTCGCCGGTGAACTGTCCCGGTCCATGGACCGCGACGAGCGTCTCGGCGGTACCGGATGGCCGGACAATTTCGACCCGACCTGCCGTAACGACGAAAAACGGCACGACCTGCTCTCCCGCCTCGATGAGCACCTCTCCAGGTCGGATCGGACGCACCTGTCCATGCACAGCGATCCGTTTAACCTGAGCAGGCGTCAGCGTCGGAAACATACGCTCAACACCCGAAGAAAGCGTCAGCGCAACCGGAAGAGCTGTGTCAGTCATGGGCGATGCACCTTTCTCGACTCGATCCTGTCTCTCAATTTAGTGTGTGGTGGTGAGAACGGCGCGAAACCTTGCTTTGCCGCTCATCATCAGTTCGTAGGCCTCGGCTGCACGCTCTAGAGGAAATACTTCAGTCATAGCGCGCACGCCGGTGAGTACGCTGAAGGAGAGCGTATCCTGCGAATCGATGGATCGGCCGGAAGGCCAGCCCATGATCGACTGTCTTCCCAAGATGAGCGCTAACGCCGGGACTTCCAGCGGTTCGCCGGCGGCACCGAGGATGATTAATTTCCCGTTTACACCGAGACCACCCAACGTCGCGCTCATCGCTTGGCCGCTCGTCACCGTCGCGAGAATGACCTTGGCGCCGCCCAACTTCAGCAGTTCCGCCGCGGGATCATGCGCATGACTATCAATATAATAAGCCGCACCAAGCTTTCGGGCCAACGGTTCCTTGTCCATCCCTCGCGCGATGGCGACAGTTTTAAAACCCATCTTCGCGGCGAACTGAATTCCCAAGTGGCCGAGACCTCCGATGCCGAGTACGGCGACAAGATCGCCGGGCCGCGCGCCGCTATTGCGAAGAGAATTGAAAGTGGTGATTCCAGCGCACATCAGCGGTCCGGCGTCGACCGCTGAAAGTCCATCCGGGATCAGCGCCAATGCGCCGGCGGGAGCGACCATATATTCGGCGTAGCCGCCGTCATAGGCGATACCGGGAACTTGCGGCGCGATTTGGCAGGTAACAAAATCGCCGCGCCGGCATGAATCACAGTAGCCACAGTGTCCGCCGTGCCAGCCGACGCCGACTCGCTGGCCTTGTGTCCATCCAGCAACGCCTGTGCCGACTGCGTCAATGATTCCCGCGATCTCATGTCCCGGGACACGCGGGTACTGGATGCCTGGCCACGTTCCCTCCTTGGTCATGGCATCGCTGTGGCAGACGCCACAAGCCTCGACCTTGATGCCCACCTGTCCTGCGCCGGGCTGCGGGATTTCACGCTCAACAATTTCAAAAGGCCCATTCGGGCGAGGGACTTGCACGACACGCATCTTTGACATAACTCCTCCGATCGTATTCCTTCTTGATCTCTCCCGGGTCTACGCCACTGGGATGGATGGCAAGTCCAGTCACTCGGGCTTGCCGCCTGCCATGCTAGCCGCGGAGCCGTTGATCTGTTCGTGAGGCGTGCCGAGCGAGATTGCGCTGGCCGTATCGAGACGCGCGATCTGATCGCTTGAAAGCTTCACATCGAGGGCGCCGAGCGTGGCATCGAGTTGCTCTCGGGTGCGCGAACCGAGGATTGGGATCAGACTGCTCGTGGACTTAGCTGCCTTGTGCAGCAGCCACGCAATCGCAACCTCCGTTGGCGATGCCCCAATCTCCTTCGCGACTGCGAGAACTGCATCCAGGATCGCCGTCTCGCGCGCCGTCTTCTCGGTGTGGACCAGCACGCCAAGTCTCGTGTGCAGACGGCCCTCGTCGCTCGAACGATATTTGCCGGTCAGGAAGCCGCCGCCGAGCGGCGACCAAAGCGCCGCTCCCAGACCGAGCGCTTCGGCCATCGGCAAAAGCTCTCGATCCGCCGTGCGCTGCGCCAGGCTGTATTCGATCTGGATGTCGGCGATGGGCGCCCAGCCGCGTAACTCCGCCAGGAGATCGGCGCGAGCGATTCGCCACGCGGGAAAGTTGGACAGGCCAGCGTAGAGGATCTTGCCGGAGCGCACCAGATCGTCGAAGGCGCGGATGATTTCCTCCATCGGCGTCATGCCATCGGCGAAGTGCGCCCAATAAAGATCTATATGATCGGTCTTGAGACGCTTGAGACTCCCTTCGACGGAGCGAATCATGTTCTTGCGGCTGTTGCCCGTGCGCGAGATGCCATCGGTGGGCGTCGTTCCCAGCGTGTACTTGGTGGCGAGAACGAGGTAATCGCGATCCGCGGCGATGAAGTCGCCGACGAATTCCTCGGACTCGCCGAATTGATAGCTGTCTGCCGTGTCGATGAAATTGCCACCGGCACGGACGTAGGCATTGAAAACCTTTTTTGCTTCCGCGCGCTCGGCGCCATGACCCCAGCGCGTGCCGAAGTTGCCGGCTCCCAAGGCTAACTCAGATACACGCAAGCCCGTGCGGCGCCCGAAAATCCTGTATCGCATACCATTGCTCCTTAACTACATCAGAACATTTCGCTCACGCTTTGAAGAACGCGAGCAGATCCTCGTTGACCTGTTCCTTTTGGGTCGAGCACAGGCCGTGCGAGCCGCCTTTGTAGATCTTCAGTTGCGC
>JBOIEG010001338.1:0-2056 GCA_050740915.1 Gammaproteobacteria bacterium
AGCAGGTAGGGTGTGTCACGATCGCATTGACGGAAGTGGCTCATGCACGTTCGCTCATTGAATCCATTGCCGATCCGATCGGTTTGCACATCAAAAGTTCCGCCTTAAGTCCGACAGGCTCCTAGGACAATTCTATTAAAAGCGACTGTTGTCGCAGCGTTAAGGACGACATCGGATCTGTTATGCTCGATAGCCGATAGAAGTCACGGCGTTGGCCGCCTGTTCCCGTGTATAAAACCGATCCTCGTACACAAAACCGGCGGTCACCGAGCTGTGTACCGCAACCACGTTCCCCGCGGCGTTCGTTTTACAGGCCAAATCGGCTGGTAAGCCATGCAGCAGATGCACGGGTGCTAGTCGACCATCCGCGAAACGTGAAAGGTAAACGAGGCCGGTACGAGAATCGCGAAACGCAGGCAGAAATCCATAGAGTCGGTTCCCGACGCTGATACCACCCGTCCCTTCAAATCGTTGGTTTTCCAGCTTGAGACGCGGGCTAGTCAAGGGCCGGTCCGGTGACGGACGTGCAGCAGCCGAGAGACGTTCGGTGCGGCCGGCTAAAGACACTCTGTTCATCGCTGGGGCTCCAATTTCGAAAAGTTTGTGAATTCATGCAGCGGTTCTAGGAACCTTTGCCCTTGCACTCTATTGCGGGCAACGCCTGTGCCATCCACTAGCGCAGGGCGGTCGAATAAGATTGATCTCTATCGAATCAGAGTGTTATTGAGATCTGCCGTCTTCCACGAGGTGCCGCAGCGGATGACGACTTTTTGTTTACCCACGACATACCGCGGTGGCCCTGAGAGCTTGTGAATACATCTACTGCGCTCTGGATCTCGCGTTCCGGCGGTGCTCGGAATTCTCATGTATTTCAATACACTCCGGTTGCTCGTCTCATCATCCTTGAGACTCGCCCCTGCGGGGCTGGCGCTCCGTTTCGCTCCAGGCGAAACGGTCCTGCGCTCTGGCGGAACGCGACCTGCCTTCGTTCGCTGACGATTTTTTCACAAGCTCTGAGGCTAAGGTGACGCGATCGAGCGTTTAAGGCCGGGTTTTTGTATTCGCGGAGCCCAATCGCCAGCGCTACTCCAGAGCTTCGGTCCGCAAGGCCAAGACCTCTATGAAAGCACCGATCCCCCGCTACAGCGCGGCATAATGGCGGGCCGGTAGGTCCACGGCAACAGGTATTCGCCTCGGATGGGGTCCAGGATACCAGGATTGGTGCTTGTGCCAGCACAGCACCACCGGCGGGCGTGATCAGCGGACGTGATGGATCTCTTGGCCCAGCATGTCGGGCGTGACAAGCACGATGCCCTGGGCAGTCACTTGAAACCGCTGCGCGTCTTCGTCCCTGTTCTCGCCGATGAGGGTCCCGGACGGGATGCGGCAGGCCTTATCGAGTATCGCGCGACGGATCCGGCTGTGAGATCCGATCCGAACATCGGGTAATACCACGCATTCGTCCACCCTGCTGTAGGATTCGACGCCAACATTGGAAAACAAGAGGGAACGGCATACGTACGCCCCAGAGATGATACAGCCTCCCGAAACCGTGGATTCCACCGCCATGCCGCGCCGTTGCTCCTCGTTGAACACAAACTTGGCAGGCGGGAGCTGTTCCTGGTAGGTCCAGATAGGCCAGTGGGTGTCATAGAGATTCAACTTAGGGGTGACCGAGATCAATTCCATATTGGCGTCGTAGTAGGCATCGACGGTTCCTACATCGCGCCAATAGGCTTCGGTTTCCCCGTCGATGTGGCGAAACGGGTAAACATAGGCGGCACAGCGATCGATGACCGAGGGGATGAGGTCCTTGCCGAAATCGTGGCTAGACTCCGTTGTGTCGGCGTCTTTGATCAATTGCTCGTAGAGAAAGTCGGTGTTGAAGACATAAATGCCCATGGACACCAGCGCTAGTGTAGTGTCCATTAAATAACTTTACAGACTTTCCAGTGATTGCTATGGTCTCGCTCATGCCGAACACCCGCGTGGCGATCAAGTTGCAGCCGGCTGAACGCACGCCGCTGGAGACATGGGGATCCGCACACGGAACTCC
>JBOIEG010001339.1:0-2904 GCA_050740915.1 Gammaproteobacteria bacterium
TGTGGGTATGTGGGCAACAGGGAAGTTGTCCATATATCCACAGCCAGAGCCTGTAGGACTTGCGTCAGAATCGTTGTTTTCCTCAGACGCCCTTAACTCCATGGGGTCTATCAAGTAGAAAACTACCTACAAATTTTGCTGAGGAGCCGAAAATCCTTTCCATTATGGCATTAGGGCAGGCGTATCACCACCAAATGCCGCTCCGCGGCGAGCCCGGGCACAGCCAGGCGATGGACTTGGGGATCGGGGTAGGATTTTTTCAGCTCCGCGAGCTCGGCAGCTGGGTAAGCCCCCTTCATCACCAATAGGGTTGCCGGTCCTCTACACAAGGCTTGCACTCTAGCGAAAACCTGTGGCAGCTTCCCAAACCCCCGCGAGGTAAAGGTGGAAAAGGCGATAGGTGCTTGGTACGCCTCTACCCGCTCCCGCGCGACCGATACATTTTCGAGCTTAAGTTCGATCAGGGCTTGGGTAAGGAAGCGCGCTTTTTTCAGGCGGCTCTCCAACAGCACCCACTGCTGTTCGGGCCTCGCGATCGCCAATACCAGCCCCGGCGGTCCCGCTCCGGAGCCGAGATCGGCCATGCGATCGCCCCTAAGATAAGGCAGCAAGACCAAACAATCCAACAGGTGACGAGTGACCATGGCCAGAGGCTCGCGCACCGCAGTCAGGCTATAGACTTTATTCCACTGGGTGAGCAGGCGAATATAGGCAATGAGTTTCCTCTGGGCTTCGGCACTTACCTGCAAATCCGTCGCGGAAAGCCCGTTCCAGAGCCGCTGCGCCAAAACCTTGTCTTGACCCGGGTTCAAATCCCGTCGGCTGTTCCCCGGCGCTTTTTTAGATGGATGCGTAAGAGCGAGATCGCCGCCGGCGTGACTCCGGAGATCCGCGACGCCTGGCCTAGGTTTGCAGGCCTGCGATCGGCAAGCTTTTGAACCACTTCGGCGGACAAGCCGGGCACAACCGCATATTCCAACTCCTTAGGCAGGAGCGTGTTCTCGTCCCCGCTCGCTCTGGCGATGTCTTCTTCCTGGCGCTGAATATAACCGCTGTAGCGCGCTTGCACCTCCAGTTGTTCCGCCACCTTGGGATCTTCAACGCCCGGGCCGAGCCCTGGCAGCGACATCAGCTTCCGATAACAGACATCGGGGCGCCTGAGAAGCTCTGTTGCGTTGTATTCGCGAGCTAAGGGCTGGCCAAATACGCCTGTTTGCAGCTCTTCTGGGATCGCTAGCGGGCTGACTCGCAAGCGTTGCAAGCGCTCTGATTCGGCCTCCAGCGCGTTCCGTTTCGCTTCGAAACGACACCAGCGCGCCTCATCCACTAGCCCTAAGGAGTGCCCACGCGGGGTAAGCCGCAGATCGGCGTTATCCTCGCGCAATAGCAGGCGATATTCCGCGCGGCTGGTGAACATGCGATAGGGCTCCTCGGTGCCGCGGGTGATGAGATCATCGATCAGCACGCCGATATACGCCTCGTCCCGGCGTGGTGTCCAAGGTTCTCTTCCGCGCACCCGCAGGGCGGCGTTGATCCCGGCGATCAATCCCTGGGCCGCGGCTTCCTCATAACCCGTGGTGCCATTTATCTGGCCGGCGAAAAACAATCCTTGCAAGTGCTTGGTCTCAAGCGAAGGCCATAAATCCCTAGGGTCGAAATAGTCATATTCGATGGCATAGCCAGGACGGGTGATATGGCAGTTTTCAAAGCCTCGGATGGAGCGCACCAGGGCATGCTGGACATCGAAGGGAAGGCTGGTGGAGATCCCATTCGGATAGACCTCCTGCGTATCCAGCCCTTCTGGCTCCACGAAGATTTGGTGGGAGGCCTTGGCCGCGAAACGGACGATCTTGTCCTCGATGGAAGGGCAGTAGCGGGGCCCTATGCTCTCGATGGTCCCGTTGTACATTGGAGAACGATGCAGGGCGGCGCGGATGATCTCATGGGTGCGCTCGTTGGTATGAGTAATGTGGCAGAGACGCTGTTCGGGATGCTCGGCTGCCTGCCCTAGAAAAGAGAATACGGGCAACGGTTCGTCTCCTGGCTGTTCGGCAAGGAGGGTGAAATCGATAGTGCGGCCATCCAAGCGGGGCGGCGTACCGGTCTTCAGCCTTCCCACCCGAAAGGGCAACTCGCGCAGCCGCGCCGCGAGACGGTTGGACGGCTGATCTCCTGCACGCCCGCCCTGGTAATTCGAGTCCCCGATGTGGATGAGCCCTGCGAGAAATGTTCCCACCGTGAGAACGACACAAGGCGCAGAGAACTCCAAGCCCATTTGGGTGACCACGCCCTCCACACCCTGCGCGCCAACCCTTAAGTCATCCACGGATTGCTGAAAGACCATTAGGTTCGGCTCACCCTCCAAGAACTGCCGCACCATGCGTTTGTACAACGCCCGGTCGATCTGAGCGCGGGTCGCGCGCACCGCAGGCCCTTTACGCGCATTCAAAATGCGAAAATGGATCCCCGCCCGATCCGCCGCGCGCGCCATCATCCCGCCCACGGCGTCGATCTCCTTGACCAGATGTCCCTTGCCGATGCCGCCGATGGCAGGATTGCAGGACATTTGCCCCAAGGTCTCGATGTTCTGAGTCAATAACAGGGCACGCGCGCCCATGCGCGCGGCGGCCAAAGCCGCCTCGGTGCCGGCGTGCCCGCCGCCCACTACGATTACATCAAATCGAACGGGATGATTCATAATCCACCTGCGAACCGTGTGAGATACTCGAAATGTTACACAAACATGAGCCCTACCGTACAGGAGGCCTATGCGTATGCAGGGCCAGATCACTAAAAAACTGTTGACAACAGGCGGTTATCGTGATCGAGTATCGCTTTTTTAGGGGAGATACTCATGGCACAGCGAACCGACGCATCGATTGTTGCGCCCTTTTCGACTCTGGA
>JBOIEG010001340.1:0-1189 GCA_050740915.1 Gammaproteobacteria bacterium
AGGACATCATCAAGAAGATCGAGCGGGCGCGGGTCAAGATGGAGCAGATCAAGCCCGGATCCACCCTGCCCCGAGGGAAAAAAGAAGGCGGCTTAACTGTAAAGTTATTTAAGGGACACTACACTAGTGACTGCGGACAAAGCCGTGCTCAGAGTTTGTGAAAAAACCTACTGCGCTCGGGATCTCGCGTTCCGGCGGTGCCCGGAATCCTCATGTATTTCAATATACACTGCGGTTCCTGCGCTCCGGCGGAACGCGACCTTCCTTCGCTCGCGACGGTTTTTCACAAACTCTCAGGGCGTTTCCGGGCCAGGCGCTGACGATGGAAGCGTTCCTTAAAGCGGAGGGGAGCGCTTCGAGGGGAGTCCCATGACAGAGCCGTCCTATCACCCGCCTACGGGTCGAAGGCCGCGGCCAACACCGCCCCCAACGGGCTCAGGACCGCCGCCCCGCCCCGCTGGATCACGTGAGTGTAGATCTGGGTGGTCCGAACGTCCTTGTGCCCGAGTTGCTCCTGGACGGTGCGGATATCCATGCCCCGCTCCAGGAGATGAGTGGCGAACGAGTGACGCAACGTATGGCAGCCGGCCGGTCTCTCGATCCCGGCCTTGCGCACAGCGGCCCGCACGGCCTTCTGCACCGCGCTCTCATCGATGTGATGGCGTCGCTCCTTGCCGAAGCGCGGATCGACACTACGCTTGCCGGCGGGGAATACATACTGCCAGCCCCACAGCCTGCCGGCATGCGGGTATTTTCTCTCCAGCGCATAGGGCAGATACACCTCACCGAAGCCGTCAGCCAAGTCCTTGGTGTGGACCATCCGCACGCCCTCGAGGTGGCGCTGCAACGGCACGATCAACTCGTCGGCGAGCGTCACCACTCGGTCCTTCTGACCCTTGCCGTCGCGGACCACTAGCGCGCGGGGCTCGAAATCGAGATCTTTGACCCGCAAGCGCACCGCCTCCATCAAGCGCAGCCCCGAGCCATACATCAGACACGCGGCCAGCCAATAAGACCCATTGAGGTGCAGCAACAGCCCCTTGACTTCCCGCGCGCTGAGGACGAGGTACCATCGAAGGGTGTGTAAAAAGTGAAAGCGGTGTACCCTTTTGTTTATCAACCAATCAGCCGGGCTCGCGAGCCCGAGAAGAAGGAGCACACCGCCATGAGAGAGCAAAGCACCGAAGGG
>JBOIEG010001341.1:0-3157 GCA_050740915.1 Gammaproteobacteria bacterium
AATCAGCTCGATTATGTCCCCACCCGTACCTGGGTCGGTAATCAGATCTATCTACTCTCGACGCTGCTTGCCCACAATCTCGGCCGTGAACTGCAGATGATCGCCCATCCGCCTTCGCGAACAACTCCAGAGAAACGCCCCGCCCTGTGGGCCTTCGTCCGCCTTGACACCCTACGGCGACGGCTTATCCAGCGTGCCGGCCGGCTGATCCGACCCCAAGGCCAGCTCACTCTTAGCCTCTCCGTAAACCCAGCCGTCCGCGACGAGCTGTTGCATTATTTGCACGCGCTGAAAACCGCCTGAAATCACCCAACAACGAAAATTTATGCACCGTTAGGGTCTATATCGCGGATACGGGCAACAACCGCATTCGCCGGATGGGGCCGGCGCTGCCCGGCTTTTCCCTGGGTGACGCGCTCATTCCCTCCCCCGCGGGCCTCGATCTCTATCACTTCGACACCCAAGGCAAACACCTGCGCACCCTTGATGCCACCGGGCGCTTGAGCGAGATCACCGATGGCGATGGCAACACGACCCGCGTCGAGCGGGATAGCGAGGGCAGTCCCACCGGCATCCTCTCGCCCGATGGCCAGCGCACGGCCTTGAGCCTGGATAGCAACGGCTACCTGGCGTCAGTGATCAATCCGGCCGGCGAGACCCACACCATGGCCTATGCCGATGAGGGGCTGATGACGGCGTTTACCGATCCCAAAGGCAACACCAACCGCTTTGAGTATGATGACCTCGGACGCTTGGTGAAGGATACCAACGCGGGCGGAGGCGGCTGGACCGTGACGGCTACGGAGCACGGGAGCGGTTACACCACCGCGATGACCACAAGCGAAGAGCGGACTAGCCGCTTTTCTGTCGACTACCTCTCCACCGGGGACCGCACCCAAACAAACACCTATCCGGACGACACGGTACTGGCTCGCCTCTTTAAGACCAACGGCGAGGAGACGACCACGGCCCCCGATGGCACGGTGATCACGATACTTGAAGGCCCGGATCCGCGCTTTGGGATACTCTCGCCGGTGCCAGCTTTGGTCACCACCAAGCTCCCGAGCGGCTTGACCGCGACCACGACCACGGAGCGCACCGCGACCCTGACCGATCCCTATGATCCCTTGAGCCTCAGCCGGCTCAGCGATACCCTGACTTTCAATGGAAAGGCCTACAAGAGGGCCTACGATGCCGCCACCAAGACCTGGACCGGCACCTCCGCGGCAGGCCGTCTAAGCACGACGCTCATCGATCCCCAAGGCCGGCCGCTCATGCGCCACACCGCCGGGCTTGAGCCCGTGCGGTACCGATACGATGCCCGCGGGCGTTTAACGGAAGCCACCGCAGGCCAAGGCGATGAGACCCGCACGACCTCGATGCGCTATTACGAGGACGGTCCAAGTAACGGCTATGCACAGACAATCACCGATGCCCTCGGGCGCGCGGTTGAATATGTCTACGACCTCGCCGGGCGGGTCACTCAGCAAACCCTGCCCGATGGCCGAGAGATCGCCTACGACTACGATGCCAACGGCAATGTGACGGAAATCGTACCTCCCGGCCAACCCCCGCATCGTTTCGACTACACGCCTTTAGACCAGGAGCACGAATACACCCCGCCCGATCTCGGTGACGGTGACCCTGCAACCCGCTACCAGTACAATCGGGACAAGCAGCTCACACGCATTACCCGCCCCGATCTCCAAACAGTGGAGATGAGTTACACGAGCGCTGGTCAGCTCGAGGTCATGCTCCTACCGAGTGGGGATTATCGCTACGCCTACAACCCGACGACGGGACAGCTCAGCGCGCTCGCCGCTCCGAATGGAGGAAGCGTGAGCTATAGCTATGACGGGTTTCTACCGAGATCGACGACCTGGGCCGGTGCGATCATGGGCAGCCTCACCCGCAAGTTCAACAGTGACTTCGAGGTGACTGAGCTTGCTGTCAATGGACAGCCTATCGCCTTCGGCTACGATGCCGATTGGGCTGTTGACCAAAGCGGGTAACTTAACTCTCACCCGCGACGCCCAACATGGCCTTCTCAGCGGCAGCGCGCTCGGCAATACCACCACTTCCTTGAGCTACAACGGCTTCGGGGAGCTATCCTCGGACAAGGCAAGCCGTAACGGAAACACACTCTATGCCGCGAGCTACCGGCGCGACAGACTCGGGCGCATCATCGAGAAGGTAGAGACTATCGACGGCAACACAACCACCACCGATTATACCTACGACCCCGCCGGGCGCCTCACCGAGGTCGCCAGCAATGGCGCCATCACCGCGTACCGCTATGACGCCAACGGCAACCAGTTGAAGAAGACCAAGCGGGTGGGGGCCGCGGTGATCGCAGAGACCGAGGGCCGTTATGATGCCCAAGACCGGCTGTTGCAGTATGGGGAGCGTACCTACAGCTACACGGCCAATGGGGAACTGCGGACCAAAACGGTCGGTGCCGAGACCACGACCTATGACTACGATGTGCTCGGCAACTTAAGGGCAGTCACCCTGCCCGATGGCAAAAACATCGACTACCTCATCGACGGGCAGAACCGGCGCATCGGGAAGAAAGTCAATGGGACTTTGGTCGAGGGCTTTTTGTATCAAGACCAACTGCGGCCCATCGCCAAGCTCGATGGCAACAACAACCTCGTCTCACGCTTCGTCTACGCCGACAAGTCCAACGTGCCGGCGTATATGATCAAGGGAGGTGTCACGTACCGTATCGTCAGCGATCATCTCGGTAGCCCGAGGGTGGTCATAAACACCACCACCGGTGAGATCGCCCAACGCATGGACTATGATGAATTCGGCAACGTCATCACGGACACTCACCCCGGCCTCCAGCCTTTCGGGTTTGCGGGCGGATTATACGACCGCGATACCGGGCTCACTAGATTCGGCGCAAGAGACTACGACCCCGAGACCGGGCGGTGGACGACGAAAGATCCCATCCGTTTCGACGGCGGTGTCAATCTTTATGGTTACGGGTTTAATGATCCACTCAACTTGGTCGACACGTCCGGCCGAGGTACCATCGAAGGGTGTGTAAAAAGTGAAGGCGGTGTACCCTTTTGTTTATCAACCAATCAGCCGGGCTCGCGAGCCCGAGAAGAAGGAGCACACCGCCATGAGAGAGCAAAGCACCGAAGGG
>JBOIEG010001342.1:0-6086 GCA_050740915.1 Gammaproteobacteria bacterium
CCCTTCGGTGCTTTGCTCTCTCATGGCGGTGTGCTCCTTCTTCTCGGGCTCGCGAGCCCGGCTGATTGGTTGATAAACAAAAGGGTACACCGCCTTCACTTTTTACACACCCTTCGATGGTACCTCGCCACGATTTCCAAACCCCGCACGGTGCTGGATGCACCGTCGGCCCCGCTCCTGACAGTCCCCGCGGGAAAGATCGTGTTCGATCATGTCAGTTTTCATTACGGCAAAGGCAGTGGCGTGTTCGAAGATTTTCATTAACCATCAAACCTGGTGAGAAAGTCGGTCTGGTTGGCCGCTCCGGCGCCGGCAAATCGACCCTGGTCAATCTGCTATTGCGCTTTCACGATGTAGAAGCTGGGAGAATTCTAATTGACGGGCAGAATATTGCGGAGGTTACCCAGGAAAGTCTGCGGGAACACGTGGGTATGGTGACGCAGGATACCTCCTTGCTCCATCGTTCGGTGCGGGAGAATATTCTCTATGGCAGGCCAGATGCCACAGAGGAAGCCATGCTCGACGCCGCAAGGCAAGCCAGGACCCATGAATTCATTCCGGGTTTGAACGACGCACGCGGCCACCGGGGTTATGATGCGCCTGTCGGTGAACGTGGGGTAAAACTTTCGGGCGGGCAGCGCCAACGGGTCGCAATTGCACGCGTACTATTGAAAGATGCGCCGATTCTGATCCTGGATGAAGCTACTTCCGCACTAGATTCAGAAGTGGAAGCCGCGATCCGCGAAAACCTTTACCGACTCATGCGTGGCAAATCCGTGATCGCGATCGCACACCGGGTGTCGACCATCGCCGCATTGGACCGGCTGGTGGTGTTGGACCAGGGGCGCATTGTCAAGAAGGGTACGCACACGACACTGGTTGCAAGAGGTGGGCTTTACGCACAGCTCTGGGCGCATCAGCCCGGCGGGTTCCTCGGGAAAGAGGTTGCTTAATGAGGACCTGTCGCCCCCCGGGGAATATTCGTCCACATCGGACTTCCAGTCAATAAGTTCATGCCCATGTTGGGCGTACACATCGCAGTGCAGCGGACCGGTGGGCTCGCGTTGCTCGCCCTCCGGCCGCTGACCGCGGGCGTTATGCGTCGACAGCCACTAGCAGATTTCAACCGCAAAGACTCCAATGCAATCACCTCCTAAAGTCCTATACCATTACACCGACGCAAACGCACTGATCCAAATTCTGAGTAACTCGGAGATTTGGGTAAGCAGCCTGGAGTTTTTGAACGATATGCAGAAGTTCAAACATACTCTCCAGCTATGCAAGGAGGTTGCAACCAGTCTCCTTTTACTACCTTGGCTGATCCTGAGCCAAAAGCACGACTTGAGCGATTCGTCTCCCGCCTAGATAACTACTGGGGTCATTACGCCTTTGTGTTTTCTCTATCCTCGCATGGGGATCTTCTTAGTCTATGGCGCGGCTACTCAGGCAATGGCGCTGGCTATAGCATCGGCTTCGATTTCAAGTCTCTCAGCGAGTTCGCCGCGCAGCGCGGGATGACATTGCGCCCATGCATATATGAACGATCGGCCCAAGTCGCGAAAGTTCAACCAATAATCGAGATGCTCAGAGATGGGTGCCTTGGGCAGAAGAGATCAGATGTAGGTGCCCCGTGGCTATCTGTTGTTGATGCAGCAATTCTGCGAATTAGAGAGGACGCTCCTTTCTTTAAGCACGCCGGATTCTCCGAAGAAGGCGAGTGGCGACTGCTCGTCACATCGTACGACGTTCCAGATTCATGGAACGTTCGATCACGAGCGAATTCGGTTGTACCGTACTTGAAAGTTGACCTTGGGCGTCCGTGCCGGCTGATTTCGGAAATTTTTATAGGCCCCGGAAATGCTGAAAAAGATAAGACTTCGTTTGTACTTATCAATTTCATCCAGAAGCTGAAGCTAACTGAGTTTCATGGGGTTAGACCATCAGGGATTCCGTTCCGAAATTGGTAATCTAAGGTGAAGAGCATTGCAGATGCAGGCACGTATCGGTATCGGTCGCAGGGTCACCGGTCGCAGGGTCAGGTCTCCCAGTGCACCATCGAAATGGCCTTGCTATCGTTGGATAAAAGTGCGAAGAACGTGGAGAGCTGATGGCAAAGACCCTGTGCGCTCTATCACATCACGGCCCGGGGTAACGAACGGCGTGACATCTTTTTCGAGGATAAGGACCGCGAAGCGTTCGTGAGCACACTGGCAGCCACCTGCGGGAGATTCAACTGGCTTTGTCATGGGTACTGCTTGCTGAGCAACCACTATCATCTGCTGGTGGAAACGCCTGAGGGGAATCTCTCGAAGGGCATGCGGCAGTTGAACGGTGTCTATACTCAGTACATCAACCGGTCACACGCACGGGTTGGCCACCTCTTCCAAGGCGTTTCAAAGGGATACTGGTCGAGAAGGCGGCCTATCTCCTGGAACTGGCGCGCTACATCGTGCTGAATCCAGTGCGGGCGGGGATGGTACGACAGCCAGCGGACTGGCTGTGGAGCAGTTATCGGCCCACGATCGGTCTGACTGAAAAGCCAAATTTTCTCACCACCGATTGGGTGCTTGGAGTCTTTGGCAACGATCGCCAAAAAGCCGTTTCGGAGTACCAGCGCTTCGTTGCGGCTGGAAACACGCAAGCAGTCCTTGGCAAGACCTAAAAAATCAGATCTACTTGGGCTCAGAGCGGTTTGTGGAGCAGATGCAGGCACGTATCGGTACCGGTCGTCGTCTTGAGATCGCTCTGCCCGTACTGCCAGAGCTGGAATTTGGCATAGGCCACCCGGGCGGTCCGGAGCGTAAAGAGGGTCATCACGATCATGGCGATGCGAGCAGGATGTCGGCGGGCGCTACCCTAGAACCGAGGGCAAAGGCCGCGTCCATTGCCTATGGTCAACGCCGGTAATCCCCGAGCAGTGGCGGCACCTTGCGCGGCTCGGATTGCGGCGCCTCGATGTGCTCCTCGATGGGAGGCGCGGAAGGAGGGAAAAAGCCGCTAAGAGCGTGCGTGACAAACCTAATAGTGTGTTATAACATAGTAAAATTAGCGTGAGCCCGTTGGAGGTGTTTGAGGTGAGGTTACCGATTCGGAGGATTGGCAATTCGCAAGGGATCATCCTGCCCCAGGCACTGCTTGCCCAGTGCAGTTTTCAGGATGAGGTGGAGGTAAACGTGGAAGACGGATCACTCGTTATTACTAAACCGGCACGTAGGCCACGGGAAGATTGGGAAGAGGGATTGAGGAAGATGGCCGAGGCAGGGGAGGATAAACTTCTGATGAATTTCCCCAACCGATTCGACACTGAAGAATGGGAGTGGTGATGAAGCGCTTCGACGTGTTCTTGGTGGCGCTCGACCCGACCGTTGGCCACGAAATCCAGAAGACACGCCCGTGTCTGGTGGTATCGCCGGATGAGATCAATCGCAGCATCGGCACGGTGATCGTGGCGCCGATGACCAGCGGGCGGCAGCGCTATCCCACACGGGTTCTCATTAAGTTCAAGGAGCGGGAGGGAAGCGTGGCCCTGGACCAAATCCGGGCGGTGGACAAATCCCGATTGATTAACAAGGTGGGGGTGATCAAGGAACCCACGCGAAGCAAGGTGCTGGCGATATTACAGGAGATGTTTGCGGCTTAAGCCTCAACCCGAAGGCGCGGAGTTGCATTTCCCTGGCCTTCGTGTCCTTCGACCCGAGGATCTGATCGCAGAATACTAACGTTGCCACCCTCACTATTTCGAATGCCGGACGGTGTACGCGAAAGACTCAGAGTTTGTGAAAAAATCTGCTGCGCTCGGGATCTCGTGGTCCGGCGGTGCTCGGAATCCTCATGTATTTCAATATACACTCCGGTTCCTGTGCTCCGGCGGAACACGACCTCCCTTCGCTCGCGACGATTTTTTCACAAACTCTCACACGAGCGGTTGCGAGGAGGTATCTGCGCTCAGTTGGAAGAGCCTGACCGATTACCGGACCCAGTTGACTGCGTCTCACCATAGAGAGAAGCGTGCTCACGAGCGGGGGGGAATGCGTACTGTGGCGCCAGACGCTTCGTGGTCTTTTTGCGCCAGCGCGGACTCGCACCTGATGTCCGTGCTGATGAACCGCCATTAGTCACAGAGTTCTGCGCCTGGATGCGCCAGCACCGGGGCGTGACCCGAGGTAACACTCTCTGCGCAGAAATCGACCGTCTTCGTTGGTTCCTCGGCGGAACAATTGGATGTCCTGAATGCTGTGGTTCAACTACTCAGCGGCACTAGCATGGAAGTCGTGCCATGGACGGACAGCCGGCGCTTCCGAAGGATCGGGGATTATTTTTTGGACTCGTTGATCGCCGCATCCGCCGCCTTTGACTTCGCCATACTCGTGTTCGGTCCGGATGATGTGGTCGAGAGCCGGAAGAAAATCCAGAAAGCGCATCGAGATAATGTGATCTTTGAACTCGGGCTTTTCTTGTCCCGTCTGGATCGACGGCGTACTTGGGTCATTGCCCCGAAGACTTGGAAGGTCGATCTGAAAATCCTAACTGATCTTCAGGGGCTTAACCTTGGGGAGTATGACCCTCTGGAGCTGAAACCGAGGGGCTCGCCCCAGGAAGTCAAGAACTGGCAGAGGAAGTTAAAGGCACGGTTAAAAAAAGACGTTTGCGATGAGATCGCCAAAAAGACCAGTCACATCGGACCGCGTACCACGATGCGTGGGCCGAAAGGGATAATCAATGTGTCCGAGCCCCTCGATGAGCTTATCCGTAATGCCCAGGCGATGAACACGCCGGTCCATATCCGCAACATCGCGCTCGATATGGAGATCACTTGGCCCATGGTGCGGGACGAGTTGCTGTCGCGGGAATACATGCACGACATCACCTGCCAGTCACTCTTGATTGATTACAACTCCACCGAGATCCCGGAACTGGATAGCGACACCGTCTCGGTGGGTACCGCCGAAGAGCAAGAGAACGAGATCCGAAAGTTCTGCGCCATGACTGCTGCAGACCTTGCCGGGCGGCGCATGCGCTTTGAGTGCCGCACTTACAATAAGGCTCCCACTATCCACGGCTTCCTCTTCAATGACAACGTTGGCTTCCTGGGTTTGTGTGGTTTGCGCGGCGGCAAGCTTTTCGGCTCCCCTAACCCGTATATTCGTATGGAGAGCCCTATCCATCCGGCCGCAGACGAGGCTGCGGTACATTTCTTGTCGGCTTTCGCGGATTGGTTCGAGTTTCACTGGAAAAAGGCCGAAATATCTGGCCTAACTAAGGACAGCGGTCATGCTACGTATTGGTCACCGTGGAGCTGCAGGGTATGAACCGGAGAATACGCTGCGCTCGATCGAGCGGGCCATCACCCACTGCGTCGATTTCGTTGAATTCGATGTTCAGCGCACGCGCGATGGGTATCTTGTGCTCCTGCACGATAAGCGAGTTGACCGGACGGGCAACCTAATCTATTCGCCTTCCACTCTGCCCTGCGCCACGCATAGGCACGGAAGTCACAAATAGTTTCTTAACACTTCCGGTATTACCTCACCATCCTCCTCCCCCGGTGACAACTCCACGGGAGGGTCTCCGGGTCTAAGCCAAAACTGCACATAGACCTCGCCCTGGGCGGCGGCCAGGTCGAGGTAGGGGGCGAGATCCTGCGTCCTCGCGTAGTGTAGCCGAAGCGTTTTTCGAGCCTTGTCGATAGTCAGAACAGAGCACGGCCCAGCTTGGAGGTCGGCAGATCGGCATCGGGGAGAAGAGATGCGGCACAGGCGATAGCCCATCCCACGGGATCGGTTTGGTACTCAAAGAGCGCGGCGCCAGCGAGGTACGGGCTTGAAGCAAACGCGATGTGGGTTCCGGCGATCAGGCTCTCGCGTTTGTCTATACTGTTTAGTAGCCGTTTGCAGACTTGCTTCTTAAAGCTGGGTTAGAGGTAGGGGATGGGATCTGAAAGTCCTATGAACCTCAAATTATCGTGTCCTTTCGGCAGGTCTGTGGAGGCGCCGTCAGATCCTCCTTGGCCGAGATTCCAGTGCGCCTATCGAGGCGCAGAATCCGAGCCAGGACTGTGCGCGAGAGGACAGCTATCTGGCCTGCGG
>JBOIEG010001343.1:0-2718 GCA_050740915.1 Gammaproteobacteria bacterium
CCCTTCGGTGCTTTGCTCTCTCATGGCGGTGTGCTCCTTCTTCTCGGGCTCGCGAGCCCGGCTGATTGGTTGATAAACAAAAGGGTACACCGCCTTCACTTTTACACACCCTTCGATGGTACCTCGATCACGGATTTCGGCATCGCTAGGATAGAGGCCTCAACCCTAACTCAGACAGGGGCTATTATCGGTACCCCAAGCTATATGTCACCGGAGCAGTTCTTGGCCCAGCCGGTTGATGCGCGCTCTGATCTGTTCTCTGCCGCGGCCATCTTGTACGAAATGCTGACCGGGGAACGGTGCTTCCCGGGCAAGGCCCCAGTCACCATCATGCACAAAGTGCTGAACGCGGCGATCGATAGTCCGATAGCCTTAAATCTAACGCTGCCCCGTTCATTTGACGTGCTGGTTCAAAAGGCCCTCGCTAAGCGCCCAGCCGAACGATACCAGTCCGCCAAGGAATTCGAGCAAGCGCTGGTACTGGCGGCGGAAGACAAGCTGATCAGCGTCCAGCCATACTGGGCCGCGGAGCACATGCCCACACATCAGGGCGGCGAATTGGTCGCCGCCGAGCCCGATCAGACCTTAGAAGCGCGTACCGGGGAGTTTTTTATTCGTAAGGATCGAGTGGATGGCCGGCAAAGCGGCGAACGCCCCGGAGCAGGCGCGCGCGTACTTTTACTAATCGTTTTCGCTTCGGTCTTGCTGATCGCTGGCGCGGTTTTGTGGGTTATCGTGCGCGACGACTCAAAACCGGTCCCTAAAACCGCGAGCATTGTTCAACCAAAATCGGATAAACGGGCCGATTCGACCGGCGCGCCCGACCGAGTCAGGGCTCAGCCCGGGCGCCAACCTAAGATTGGTGACAGCCCAGCGTCTGACGTCTTTATATCCACGGAGTATGTCTCAAGGGTGCTTATTATGGCATGGTGAACGCGGCCAGCGAGCCAGCCGGTGCAGGCATCTATTTGGACGGCGAATCTTTTGGCCAGACACCGTTGGATTTTCAGTTGCCGCCCGGAAGCTATCAGCTCGTCATGAAAAAGGGAGGCTATAAGGACAAGGCAACCCGTTTGGAGGTCGAGCCAGGGGTTAAGATAAGCCTGAACGCTACATTACGCAGGCAGTAACGGCGCTCGCCGCGCTCATATTGCGGGCAGGTTGAGCACCTTGTATTGAACTACGCAATCGCCACCGGCGTGGCGGCGAGCGGAATAGGCGGTTCCTCCGCACATTTGCCTTCCCTCCAATCGCTTGACAGGATTCCATGTAAGCACTTTTTGAAGCGGGTGGAAAGCGTTCTGCGTTTTATCCCTTGTGGATACCGGCTAGGTGACAAAGGCCTCGCCTAGATCGTTTCACGGTCCTTCATAATTCGTCATCGAAATTCATTCTTCCTGCAAGCTCCTTCATCGTTACGCGGCTAAAGTCTTACCCAAGTCGCATGCATCACGTGTGACTATCATCACTAGTGCACCCGGTCCAAGCGGCCGGACTGTAAACTAAACGAGGTATCTATATGAAAAACACCGCATCTCCAAAAATCGGGCGAAAAATCATAGGTGTCATTGGTAGCCCCGATGGAGGCGAACCCTAAAATGTCTATTCGATCCAACGTATTCGCTACAGCGCTTGCCGCGATGTTGTTGTCGAGCGCAATCACGGAAGTTGCTACTGCAGGGGATGTGGCGAGCGAACTAACCGCCCCGGAAGCCGTCGCTTACTGCGCCAGCACCTGCACTGCCTCGCAGCAGATCATTGGATGCGATGATCGCGAGTAAAGTCCGATGACGTCGACAGTAGCACCACGCCGCCGTGGAGCTTCGCCGGTCGGTTCGACGGCGGGAGCAAGTGCAGCGGGGCACGCTCATCGCGGATGAGTTTGTGCTGACCGCCGCACACTGCATGATGAACCAAGGCAATGCCCAGCTCGGCTTTGCCCTCGCTCAGGAGGTCCAGGCTTTCATTGGTCGACCTAATGGCGCGCACGGCGTCCGCCGCATATACATCCCCACCGCCTTTGCAAAGACCAACTCTGAGAACGATCGCGTTTACGACTACGCGATAGCCGAGCTATGGGCGCCGATCGCTGGCGCGACGCCCGCTGTGTGGGAGTATGTCCAGTGGGGTACGCTGAACGACCTCGCGGCGCGCTCGATAGGCTATCCGACCGTGCAGCCGGATGGTGGCTTCCTTGGCCGAGGGTGGCCCACAGGGCCGCAGCAGTACTTGCCCGCGCAGCCCTTCGCATGGCTCGACGGCGGAGAAGCGGGCCTTCTTTATACCAACCTCGATGGCACGGGAGGACAGAGCGGCTCACCGGCGGACCTTTATCAACCCCGGCGCTAACACTGACGCTAACTACGAGCTCGGCATCGGGAACAACGGCTCCGACCCACCCGTCGGGTCTAGGCAAGTTATCAGCTTCCCGGAAGATCGCGATGGCGATGACGCGAATTGGGGACCGATCGCTGCGACTTACCTGTTCTCAAACGTCTCGGGAATCAATACCTTCCGCTGTCTAGCGAGGAAGCTCGATACGGGCGATCCGGACGGCGAGGTCGAGCGTGCCTCGATAACAGTGTCCTGCGGTCCTAGGAGCCTGTCGGACTTAGGTTGAACACCAAAGCCATAACGTACGTGTTGAGCGCCAAAATCGAGGTTCGGGTGGTCATCAAGGCAATCGACTCCGTGAGTTGATGATGGACAGACTCTTCT
>JBOIEG010001344.1:0-5218 GCA_050740915.1 Gammaproteobacteria bacterium
TACAAGGTGCGTCCAACCGGCAAGCCAGACGAGCGTGCCGGCCGGGAGGAACAAGGCCAGGGAGAACATCACGGCCATGCCAGCAATCCTGACTACGAGTTGCCCGACGTTGACTTTCATAGTTGTCTCAGCAAGTCCGCTGCAGGATAGTGATTGACTAAACCACCTACTTCTTTGGACCAACCCACTTCATAGACGACACGTCGCCCGAACGCAAAAAGGAGCGGGCAATTGCGACCGTCGCCTGCCTGGTCGGGGCAATCGTGATGGCACGCTGCGTCAATGACGAGCCAACGGCACAATCCTACTTGAAAGTCACCCGCAGCCAACTTCTCGAGAACCAGGGAGCAGCTGCAGCGAGGTCGCGGAGAAAGGCAAGTCGGTCCTAGAGGTATCAGGTGGCATCCTCGGTGGATTCAGTATACGGTCGGCGTCACCAGCACATGCAGGACCTCGAGGACACCGACACGGGGACGCAGGATCTTCAAAGGCAGCACCTGACCGGCGGCGTTGCCACCCAGCCAGTTCAAGAGATCGGAAAGCTGTGACACCGGCTTGCCTTGCACGCCGACGATCCAGTCTCCCGCACGCAGTCCCGCACTCGCGGCCGCAGAACCTGCCACGACCTGTTGCACGCGCATCCCCGTTGCTACCGGCCAGTCGTGCTCGCGTACCCAGCGCCGCGGCAAGGGCGCAATACCGGCGGACACCCCCAGACTAGCACGGCGGACGCGCCCATGCCGCATCAATTCCATGGCAACCCATTGCGCGGTGTTGATCGCCACCGCAAACGCGAGCCCGTGCGCCGAGGGGATCGCGGCCGTGTTCACCCCGATTACGCATCCGGCGCTGTCGAGCAGCGGCCCGCCTGAGTTGCCGGGATTGAGGGCGACGTCGGTCTGAATGACGTCTTCGATCATGCGTCCGCCGAAGCCGGTAAGGCTACGTCCGAGGGCGCTGACGATACCGGCGGTTACCGTGAACTGGAAGCCGAGTGGCGATCCCACGGCGACGGCGATCTGACCCGGCTGCAGCTGTCTGGAATCGCCGAGCGACAGGGCGGCTGTCGAGCCGCCTTCCAGCCTTAGCACAGCAGTATCGGTACTCGGATCCTCGCCGATAAGTCGTGCACGGTACTCCGCTCCGTCGGCAAACGCGGCGATAATTTTCTTTGCACTGTGCACGACATGGCTGTTGGTCAGCAGGAATCCGTCAGGCGTGAACACGAACCCCGAGCCCGCACCGGCAGCGCTATCTGCGCGGCGTACCGTGATGTGCGCGACCGATGGTCGTGCCAGTCGCGCGACTCGGCTCACTGTGCGTGAGTAGGCGTCGTGCAGAGCGTCGTCCGCATGTGGACTCGTCGCCGGCCCGGGAATGCGAGCCGACGGGTCCGTCGACTCAGGGGCATCGTTTGCCGATTGCAGCGGTGTTACGGCCGAGAAACGTTGCATGGTATGCTCGCTTGGCGTAAAAGATGCCGTTTCACACGACTAAAATGTGGGGCCGTGCCCTCCGTTCTTCAATGGCCGGTCACGGTCGATCGGGAGCACTAGAAGCCATTCTTGGGGATCACCCAACGCCTCGTTACCCTAATTCGGCGGATGACAGGTGTCGACCGGTATGCGATCACGATGTCGAAAAGTCAGTGCCTGACCCCAAACCGCACATTCGTGCGTGACGGACCCGCATGCGCTTACTGTGCGGGAACGTGGCTGGTGGTGACATCTCTGCGAACAGACGGCCGCCTTCACCTGTGACTGTGGTCCGCACAACACTTAGGCGCTTGCCTTTTTTGACAAAGACAGACGTAGCCAGGAGGCTGCCCTCCTTTTGGTTACCGAGCAGGTTGGCACTGAGATTGATCGCTAGCGGAAAACCGGACGGACCGACCTTCATTTCTGCTCCCCCGAATGCGAGCACTGTGGCGCACACGTCCGCGAGCCATAGCGTGGCTCCTGCGTGTACGGTACCAAAGGGATTTTGGATCCCAGGTTGAACAGGCATTCGACCGACGACTTTATCGGATGTTTGCTCGATGAGTTCGAATTCGATGCTTCCGGAAACTTTCATGTACGTTCTCTGGGTTGCGGATATGCCTGATGTTGAGCGCGTGCCTACGACACTTATGACAGCTTGATCAGGTTGAGCGTTGGCAGCGGGCTGCCCGGGAACTGCTGCATCTGCCCGCCGATGGCAAGACTGCCAAGATCAACCGTTGCGAAGCCCATCCTGTCGAAGACTTGGGCAACGTCCACCTTGGCCGCAACATCATCGCCCGACATAAACAGAACCCGGCGTCCGCCGCCCTGGCGCGGATCGGCAGCGAGCACCGGTGGCGGCAGCGTATTGGCGGCTTTGACCAGTCGCGCGCCGGGCACGAGGCTGGCGACGACTTCGCTCGAAGTCTTTCCACCCAGATCCGCCAGCTTGAATCCCGGTGTGATGATCGGGTTGGTCGTGTCGATGACGATCCGGCCTTCCCAGGGTAGCAGATCGGCCACCGCCACACGAAGATGCTTCCACGGCACGGCGATCGCGACGATGTCAGCCGCGGTGGCGTCCCTCACTTGGCCTGATCTGGCGCCGGGCCCGATCTCGCGAACCAATTGCGTCAGGGAGTCCGGACCACGGCTATTGCTCAGCACGACTTCGTAGCCGGCCCTGACCGCCTGCCGGGCCAAGGCCTGGCCGATGGCGCTCACTCCAATGATTCCGATGGTTGAGTTCATGGCTGTTATGTCCGATAGATTTGGATGGGGCGTGCAGCGCTCAGGCGGCGTAGCCGCCGTCGATGGCCAGGTTTGCGCCGGTGATGTAGCTCGCGCCTGGGCTGGCCAAGTAGGCCACGAAGTCCGCGATCTCATCTGCATGCCCATAGCGCTTCAGCGCGATGTACTCCCGCGCCTGCTTCGCGAATTCACCCGAGGCAGGGTTCATGTCGGTATCGACAGGGCCGGGCTGGACATTGTTGATCGTGATTCCACGCGGACCCAGGTCGCGTGCCAGGCCCTTCGTCGGCCCTGCGACGGCGGCTTTGGTCAGCACATAGAGCGCACCACCGCCGTAAGGCACATAGTCGCTGTTGATGCTGCCGATATTGATGATGCGGCCACCTTGGCCCATGTGGCGCACGGCTTCTTGTGTGGCGACGAAGAGACCCTTGACGTTGACCGCCACAATGCGATCAAAGTCTTCAAGTGAGAAATCGTCAATCCGCTTCACGATAGTCATGCCCGCGTTATTGACCAGGATGTCCAGCCGACCGAAGGCCTTGACTGTTTCGGCAACGGCAGCCCGCACGGCAGCGACATCGCCCGCATCCGCTCGGATGGCGCGTGCCTTGCCGCCATCTGCCTCTATAGCACGGACAACCTCATTTGCCTTGTCGGGTGACGCACTGTAGGTCAGCGCTACCGCCGCACCGTCGGCGGCGAGCCTCTTGGCAATGGCCGCGCCCATGCTGCGAGAGCCGCCGGTAACGAGTGCCACTTTGCCTTTCAGAGTTGCCATTTGAGTACCCTCTAGTTGTTGATCTGTGTTCGTAGCAAGTGATGACAGTTTTGATACTGCGCCCCATGCAGCCTTCTCAGTAGTCACAAGTTGCTACAATTGATATTCATCTGAATTCTGTCCCCGAAATGCACTCGGTCTCGCCGCGACTAATTCCTTTCGCCGCGACCGTCCTGCGCTCAGGCACGCTACGCATCCTGGCCGTGCTGCCCGAAGGTGATGCTACCCGGCCATCCTCGAGCACCTGGGCCTCCCGAGGACAGCGCCGGACGGACAGGCCCATGGCCCGCCCGGCGGGCTGGTCGTCGAGCCGACCTGGGACGGCTGATCGCCGCCGCACTGCGCCGCCGACTGAGCCGGGAGGGTTTGATCCAGCCGCAACGCGTCGGCGACCGGTCGTGACCTGTCCGCGGCCGGTGGTCCCGTCACCCTGCTTACAAGATTCATCGGGCGCTTCGTGGCCACCTCCGCTCCGCGCGTGCTCCGGCCATCCGGCCGGCCAAGGCCCGGATCGGAAACACCGGTTTATTCTACCTATGCTTGCGCCCCGAGATGATGACCTTGTTGCCGAGCTTGTGCAGCGCCTCGGCCAGGCCCCGGCCGATGCCCGAGCCGCCACCTGTGATGAAGATCGTGTTGCCTGAGAGTTTCATGGTTCGTCTCCTTGCTTTAGATCTTGAGGACCGTGCGGTCAGGCCGGGAAACGGTCGCCGAACATCGGCAGGCCGCTGACGGATTCCGCTTCGGTCGCCTCGTCCTGAAGAACGTCCCAGTGCTCGGCGAGCTTGCCGTCTTCGAAGCGCACGACATCAGCGGCGATCCACGCCGCGGGACGACCGGTGCCTGAAAAGCGCCCGTGGGCGATAATGTAGTTGCCTTCGGCGAGGATCACCTGATTTTCGTAGCGGAGCGTGTCGGGAAGGCCGCGAACAAGATTGAACAAGCCATCGCGGCCCGGCGGAATATGGGCGCTGTGCTGGTGTAGCGGTCCGACCAGAAGCGCTCCGCGGCGACATAGTCGCGTTTGTTGAACAGCGTGTCGAAGGCTTCGAGTACGAGTGCCTTGTTTTTTTCTGGTGAGGTGGTCATGTCGTTCTCCATGAGCAAAAGAGTTCAGGCGGGGGCGCTATTCAGCGAGGAAGAGCGCGGAGTGTCTGACGAAGCGCTCGGGATATTGAAACAGCGCTCCATGGCCGGCGTCCGGGTAGAGGATCAGCTGGCCTTTTTTCAGATGCTTGAACATGAGATAGGCGTTGTTGTCGGGTAGCATCGTGTCGTTGCTGCCGCTCACGACCAGGACCGGCTGGTCGATGGCACCCGGGATCTTGTTGTCGGGGTCCTTGGTGGCGCACCAACCGATCAGCGCCTTGGCTTGCTGAGCCATGATCGCTTTACCGCTGTCTGGATCTCTGTCCACCGTTCGGGCGCTCGCTCGCTTCAGAAAGGCCAAGCCTGCGGCCTGGCTGGCCGCGGATGGCGTGAAGAACAGGGGAAGCCGAGGGTCGGGCGCCTCTTTGTGCGACTGCGCCTCCTTCAACACCTCCATCAGGTGCTCTTCGCCGCCCTGTGGCGCCGTGCCCACTAGTGTAGTGTCCCTTAAATAACTTTACAGACTTTCCAGTGATTGCTATGGTCTCGCTCATGCCGAACACCCGCGTGGCGATCAAGTTGCAGCCGGCTGAACGCACGCCGCTGGAGACATGGG
>JBOIEG010001345.1:0-3386 GCA_050740915.1 Gammaproteobacteria bacterium
AGCGGCGAAACAAGATGGCGGAGCGGCTCCTTCAAAATACCCCGCCCGTTCTCACCATGGTGTGGCTCACGACGTTTCCGGAAATCACCACCGATTCTCTCGGTGCGATCTGGATGCGCCCGCTCGACTACCGCGAGATTACCAAAGGCACACCCTATGACTCAAGCCGCGAGCGTACTGGCGCGTACCGACGGCAGCCGGAGCGGGAGGAGATGGTAGTGGCGGAGCTAAGGAAACTGTGGTTGTTTGAGGGTTAGAGGGCTCCATTAGCAGGTTCGAGCATCTTGCTATTGCAAAAGTCCTCTTTGAGCTCGATTCTTTAAAAAGAGCAACCTTCAAAAAAGGTTGCTAAACGCAGCTGGAGCTGCTGTATGAAGCCCTTCTATGCGAAGGGTAAACTGTGATGTCCCTGCACGTGGGGGCATGAGGAGCTTCGTTAAGAGTGGTGAGGTAAATGATATGGACTTAATACAGCTTGTTGTAATACTTATTGTTGTTGGCGTCTTACTGTGGCTCGTGAACACCTACATCCCAATGGATGCAAAGATCAAGCAGATCTTAAACGTCGTTGTGGTTATAGCTGTTGTCATATGGCTCCTTAAGGTGTTCGGGGTACTTGGTAGCCTTTCCGGGATCCGCGTTGGCCCAGTGAGATAATGTTGTGAGGACTTGCGCCGCCATTGCTGGCGGCGCTCTTTATAGAGGATATTCAAATTATGGGGCTTTGTTGTCAATAGATACCCCGGCGAGAGTACGTACGCCAAGGGTTTAAGGCGATGAATGAAAAAGTGATGGGATCGATGGAAGGCTTACAAAAATAGAGGACACGATGGTTACAAAAACACACCTCAATATCAGACTCGATAAGCTTGAGGTGGCCACCGTCACGGAAGACCAGAAAGAAAGCATTTTAGATACCATCAACCTCGTGAATAACCAGCTTGACGCGAGCGTGCTCGGGGAAGAATCCATCATCCTCACCCGCTCAGAATACGACGCGCTCATAGACGTCGCTCATCTCCCGAATCGGTTTTTAACCCCGGGAGCAGTTGAGGTTGATTGAAAGAATGACTACCTTTAAAAGCATGATAAAAAACGCCTCGAACAGCTGTTACTCGCGACTGCATGCTCAGCCTCCTCTGCGAAAGCTTTGTGTTGAGCTCAGCAAGCGTATATATGGACCCACCCGGTTTACAAGGAGAAACACACTGATGGGGCGCAAGGAATGACTGCATGTATAGATGACAACGAAGCGTAAGCGACATAGCTGGGAGCGCAAGCAAGGATTGCCCATGACGAGGCGTCCATTGATGCTCCGCGAAGACCGTAGTTTGTAGCGGAGTACCTACCACCAGGTCAAGGTGCGTGGGTTTTGCATTGAGCTTGGGGAGATCGAGGCGGTTGTAGAGAGGTCCCGTAAGGAGGAGAACCTGGCTATGCGCCTCATGGGGCGAATCTTCAAATTTCTGCTTCTTGCGCTGGTGCTGGCGTTGATCGCTGTACTGGTTGCGCCGGTGTTCGTGACCCTGCCGGCGGAGGAGGAAACACCGTCGGGGCATGTTCGCAACGAAGCGCACTACCTCACGATGCGCGACGGCGTGCGGATCGCTGTCGACGTTTGGTATCCCGCCGACCTGCAAGCCGGCCAGAAGGTGCCGACGCTGGTCCGTGGCACGCGCTATGTGCGCGCGCGGGTGATGACCGTGTTGAAACAGTTGAAAGCGGGATCGCCCACTTTCAGCACGGACTATTTCAACCGCGAGAGTTTTGCGGTAGTCGTCGTGGACGCGCGCGGCACCGGTGCCTCCTTCGGAGATGTTTCCATTCCTTGGAGTCCGGATGAAGTAGCCGACTATCACGAGGTTATCAACTGGATCGCGGCGCAGGACTGGTCCAACGGCAAGGTCGGCGCACTCGGGGTTTCCTACGACGGCAATTCCGCCGAGGCGATGACTGCCGGTGCGCCGCCGGCGCTGAAGGCGGTTGCGCCGCTGTTCCACAACTTCGACACGTATTTCTATCTGGCCACGGCCGGCGGCGTGTTCAACCACGGCTTCGTGCGCAAGTGGGCGGACGTCACCGCGCGGATGGATCGCAACGAGCCGCTGTTCTGCGATGGGTTTGCCTGCACGATGCAGCGCCTGCTGACCAGCGGCGCTAAATGCGTGGATGAGGACCGCGGCTGCAGGCTGCGCGACGAAGCGGCGCGCACGCGCCGGGTGTCGGCGCCCTACGAGGCCATGGTCGCGGCCCCCTTTCGCGGTGACGACTGGGGCGGCAGCGGCCACACCCTGACCGCGGTCAGCCCTGTAGGACGGCGCGCCCAGATCGAAGCTTCGGGCTTGCCGATGCTGGTGTTGGCGGGCTGGATGGACTCGGGAACGGTGGACGGCGCGATCTCGCGGTTCCGCACCTTCTCCAACCCGTAGCAGGTCGTGATCGGAGCTTTGTCACATGGCGGGATGCATGACACAGATCCATACAAGCCCACCGACGCACCGCCCGATCCCGACCAAGAAGGCCAGCACCGCGCGTTCGGCGAGTTCTTCCGAGCGCACCTCAGTGCCGGGCTGGCTGCTCCGCTGACGCGCGAGCTGCGCTATTACACGATGAGCGTGCAACGCTGGAACACGACGCCGACCTGGCCGCCCGCCGGGTTCGAAACCAACACGGTCTGGTTCTTCAGCGCGGATCACAAGCTCTCCAGGGAGATGCCGGCGGATGGCTCGGATCGGTATGAAGTGGCCCTCGACGCGGGCACTGGCGGAGCTTCGCGCTGGATCACCAGCCTTGATGGGCCGGACGTGGTCTATCCCGATCGGGCGGAGGCGGACCAGAAGCTGCTGACCTACACGAGTGAGCCGCTGCCCGCGGACATCGAGATCACTGGCCATCCGGTCGTGACTCTATTCCCGGCTGCGAGCACCGAGGATGCGGCCCTGCACGTGTATCTGGAGGGTGTTGGCCCCGACGGCAGGGTCACGTATCTAACCGAAGGCGTGTTCCGTGCGATCCACCGCAAGCCGGACGACACACCACTCTACGTGAGCACCGGCCCTAGCCACAGTTTCGAGCGGGAAGACGCCCTGCCGCTGATTCCTGGCGAAGTGGCGGAGATTGCGTTCGCTCTTTATCCGACCTCGGTGGTGCTGAAGCAGGGCTATCGCCTGCGGGTTGCCCTCGCCGGCGCGGACGCGCCGCAATTCAGCCGTTACTCAGCGAGCGGACCGGCGCCCGTGTTCGAGGTCCCGCGCGGCGGGGCTCAGAGGTTGTGAATTTTTCGATATTCGCGGCGATAAGCCGCCGAGAGGGGATACCGGCGCCGGTGAGACAAGCGCGGGTGGAATGTCGCCTAGCCCTCGCAAAACCCGCCAATTCGCCCCAAA
>JBOIEG010001346.1:0-5512 GCA_050740915.1 Gammaproteobacteria bacterium
AGGACTTGCGTCAGAATCGTTGTTTTCCTCAGACGCCCTTAACTCCATGGGGTCTATCAAGTAGAAAACTACCCACAAATTTTGCTGAGGAGCCAAAAATAAATCAACTTATTTTGACGTGATGCCTTAGTAGTTTTTACTCTGACCCCGAACTACCGAAGACTTAGAGCCCCGCGATGCTGCGGAGGCGACGCAAGACCTCCGGCACTCTCGCCTGATTCGCCGCGTCACCTGCAATGTGCCAATTTAACGTATCGGTGAATTGTGGATCTCCGAGCAATCCTTCGATTTCCTCCATAAGATAGCCACGAAGATCCGAATCAGCGGCTGCAATTTCATCGAGCAGCTCTGGCCGTCCATCCACCACCGTGATGATGTCCTCCATGTCGGGGCTTACCCCATAGTCGCCCTTGCCTCGACCGTAGAAAGCCTCGAGCTTCGTCGCGAGAAAAACGGGAGGGGCCACGAGACGGATAATACTACCACCGGGAAGACGGTATGGATTCGCTTTCTGAATGGCCAGCGGATACCAGCGGTTCGTAAACCCCAGAATCTTTTCATCGAGCGGCATCACGTCCACTTTGAGATCGTCGATGCGCCAGCGGCAATTCACCTCCATATCTTCTGTGAATCCTTTGGCCTTGAGTTGGCCGTGAAGCGCGTAGTAGCTCGTTACGCTCGCAACTTCGGCGATGAGATCGACGTCTTTGGTCGCTCTTACTGGCGGTTGACCTGAGTCGGTCACAAGAAGCCCCGTCGCACAGCCGCCAACAAAAACCAGTTTCTGGCATAGCTCACCGAGGTGCTTCACTACTAATTCGACAAGGACTATGTTGGGATCGTTCGGATTCATATCCGTTCGGTCAGTAGTTGTTGCGCCATTTCACGCTCTCGCGCAGCGCCTGTTCTCAACGCGTCAAACAACGCCAGGCACTCGTAAAGACGTAGGTCTCTAAATGACGCTTGGGGTGCGGTTGGATAGAGCGGATAAAGTGCGATGCCTCTAACATTGCCCTCTGGACTTGGCCAGACGGGCGGGAACTCATCGGGCTGATTGATTGACTCCCGCAATGGGGGGGCTGCGTAGGCCGTGGGCATTCCTCGCGTCACCGACCCCGAAACGGGGGGGAACGCGTATTTCGCCCCGTGGACTAGGAACTCTCGCAACGACGCTCGGGAGGCCTGCATTCCCTCCTCGTTGATGAAGATCAGGCGGGCAGCCACTCCGCGCTTAATGCTCGCGTGAGTTGCAGAAGCTGCTATTCCCAGCTGCTCTCCAAGTTGAGCGTAGGTAAAGGATCTGTCGGGGTGGCAAGCCACCTTCAATAGCACGAAGAGATCCTGTGGTTTTAACGATATTTGCTTGTTCATATGTAGTATTACTATAGTATTCTCTATTCGTGAATAGCGAATACTACGAGATAACTCAGTTAAGTCAAAAAATACTACAAATCCTCTTATTTGTTCTCGTTGAAACCTGACGGGAACACATTAAATGTCCATATAATCTATCGTCGTTACTTTCAAATCTAACTTATACGTAGTTGACGTATAATTAAACTACGTTTATATTTAGCATGTCAACAATACTAAAATACATACGCCACTGAAACTGAGACGCTGCGTGTTAGGCAAGGCACTACAACATGAACGTGAACGAAGCCCCGCGAAAGAAGAGTCCCCGCGCCCCGTCGCTGTCATTAGGCGAAGCCATCGAACGCGCATTGGGCATCTACGAGAAGGAGCGCCGCCATGCTGCACCCACTGACGTAATAGCTCAGAACCTTGGATACAAGAGCGCAAACAGCGGATCAGCACTCTCGGCAATCGCGTCGCTGCGCTACTACGGGCTGCTTGAGAAGGCCCAGGAAGGCAAGCTCGCTGTATCGAAGGAGGTAGAGTCCTTCCGTTTTGCGCCGAACGACGAATTAAAGGACGCGCTGTTGCTCAAATGGCTCAAATCACCTCAAGTGTTCGCTGAACTGCTCGACCGCTATGAGCAAGAACTGCCTTCGGATGTTACCATGAGATTCAGTTTGATCGATCGCGGCTTCACTCCAGGAGCCGCCGAATCGCTCCTCGGAGTCTTCCGTAAATCCGTTGAATTCGCGAAGTATTATGAGCGCAAGCAAAGGCCAAACGATGCTGATGCGCCTTCGTCGGCGGCGCCTAGGGTCGAAGAAGAGTCGCATCCGCAAGCTGAGGCCACAAACCCAGATGACAGTGTCCCTGCCCAAGATCAAAAGTTAGTCCTCGCGGGCTACGACCGAATTCCAGTGCGCCTTACCGGTGGGCGGCGAGCATGGCTGGAAATCCCAAGCCCGTTCTATTCAGCCGACAAAAAACGCCTCAAAGCCCAGATCGATTTGCTACTGACAGAAGACGACGAGGACAACGTTACTGCCTGACGAAGAATAGATACTATGGTCAGGTCTCATATTCCAACATACTCAACCGCCTAGTCATCGCCCTTATGTTGCTCAAATCTTTTCACCGCACGACTCACGGTCATGTAATGGACGCCAAAATGCGCGCCAATTTCCGCCATGGTGTAAGCACCCGAGAGGTACGCCCGCGCCATCGCTTCGGCGCGTTCGGGGTAGCGCTCACGATACGCCGTAAAGCTTAACGCCACCGAACGCCGATGGGCCTTTGAGACTTCCCGAAGCCTCTCACCCCGTTGTTCGTCCTGGCATCGGGCTACAAACGCGTCATCGCCCAGAAGGACTTGGTGCTGAATCTGGTCCAAGGGGCTCGGGTTTCCCAGTCCAGCGAGGACGAACTGACGATAGCCTGCAATCGCCTGTGATCGCTCACTACCGAACTGGCCCAACAGCCAATCGATATCGAGCCATACGGCGGCCTGCACTTCAGCCACCGCCGCCTGGTACTGCTCCAGGGCTAATCAGCCGGATCCGCCACCATGCGGGCTCTGACCGGATTCAACACGGCGTACCGCCGTAATGGAAACCTGGCAGCAGAAAACGACAAACAGACGAAGACCGCGATCCGAGATGATATTGCGCGACATTTGAGCTGGCCGGCCCTGGATTCAGACACAAACCCGCGTGAAAGAAAGTTCAACATCTGGTACTTCTTTGATCCAATTCGCGAGGAACGGCATGTGGTTACTAGAAATGTCAAGTTGCTGTACCCGTATCCGGGCTGAGCCGACAGCTAATCAGGTAACCGGGGGTGTTTAGCCCCCAGTCCCCATACCACCGCGGCAAGCAGGTCCGCACCGGTCGCTGGAACGGTCACCGCTCCGCGGCTTGCGCCCCACTCCCGGCCGTTTTAGATAGACCTCGCGCATCCGTTTGTCAGACCTAGAGGAGGGAACGTGCCGCAAGAAACAGCGATAGGGTTCGGTTTACGTAGACTCCAAGCGCCAGGGCTCCGAGGATCGTGATGATCCCCGGCCTGTGCCCGGCAAGGCTAACCTAGGATTCCGCTGGGAGTCAGCTTCGCTGGGCGGAAGCTTATAGTGTCTAGGCTCGTCGCCCGCACTGGGTGTTTCAATCAGGTAAAAATTTTCCCTTACTTGATCTGCGCTTAGCCCACTGCTAAATGTTAATACGCCGCTTGAAAGAACGAATGGGAGCATGAATGCAAAACCCTCAAGGGCTAAACGAAGGCCAACCGGTGACTTCACTTTGGTGCACGCTAGCTACTAACCTAGGAGATGATATGTCCCTCAAGTCAATCACGCCGCTTAATGCAGCACTTATCGTTTTGGGCGCGCAATCGAGGAGTTGGGTTCTCCTCACTGGCGAAAGCAACGGGGTATTCTCATGAAACATCGCGTCTTGGCAACCGCGGCCGCGCTCTCGATCCTGGCAGTAGCCGTAGCTCTCAACGTCTACTCGGACCAGAGTCCGGGGGCGGCGTCCCAGAAACCTGCCGCCAAGCAAGCGGCCTCCGCGCAACCGGGAACGGACCTGAGCGCACGGCCAACCGCGGCGGGCGACACGGTGGGCGAAGCCAGGTTCGCCTGGTATCTCTTCCTCCAGGCCATGGCGCCTGCCAATGGTCCCATTGGACCGTTGGCCTTCGAGACTTGGACGGAGCAATGTCAGCTCAATCCCAGCATGATCGGATGCCCCACTGCGCTCACGAGTAAGGCTCGCCTACTGCACGGAAGCGCTCTGGCGAGGAAGATCGTGGCCGCCAAGGCCGGTGCGACCGTGGCCGGCATTGAGTGCAACCCGATGACGACCGGGAGCCTCGGAGGCTACCCAGCTCCTTCCAATGTGGTGCCTACGGCCACGTTCTGCGAAGAGGTCTTCGTGAACCCGGCCGAAGCGAGCTTCGTGACGACGAACGGCCTGACCACGCTCAGCGGCCAGCAGACCTACGGCAACGCCAGCGGCGGGGCGATCACGTTCCCGTGGGACGCCGTGGAGATCAAGGCCGACTGGGTGCCGGCATCGTCATACACCCCCACGCGCACCTTCAAGTGCCCGGACACGACTGGGAGTCTCTATACGGAGGTGATCAACGGCACGTGCTACGCGCTGGTGGGCCTGCACATCTCCTCGAAGGTGCTGCCCAATTGGCTCTGGGCGACGTTCGAGCCGAACAGCAGCATTACCAACCCCAACCGTTGCGACCCCAAGCTCTACGACACGTGCTCTGATCCCTGGGGAACCACTTCGAGCAAACCCTACGCGAAGGGCGAGCCGGTGCCGCCGCAGAGCGCGCAGTTGAAGCAGGCTATGGCCGCGGCGGGGCTCAACAAGGCCTTCAACAACTACTACCTGACGGGAGTGCAGACCGTCTTCGTCAGCAACGGCAAGGCCGTCCCCTTGGGCAACTCCTTCGTGGAGTTCAACGCGGGCGTGCCGCCCGGACAGGCCTCGTGCATCACCTGCCACCGCTACGCGTACTTCGACGGCAAGAAGCCTCCGCAGGGAGTGCCCGAGGACAACTTCGGCGGCCCGCCGAACGGGTGGCCTGCGGTCGGGTACGCCTGCAATCAGAATCAGACGGGCAACTGCACGCCGGTGGTTCCGAACTCGACGTCGCAGGACTTCTCCTGGATGTTGGGCTTGATGCCGTTCTAGCCACGAAGGTCGCAGAGGCCCAGGGCTAAGAGGCCTTGGGCCCTTTTGCCGTCTCTCGTTTCCCGACCGTTTTCTCCTTATCACTGCATCGTCGAGTTCGATCCAAGCGCTTAATCGATACAAGCTATCTCGATGGCCCATGGCAATGCGCAGCTTCCGCAACATCCGATGCGCAGTAGGCCGCTGCGCTCCAGCAAGTCGGCGCTCGGCGCGTACTTCCGCCGCATGTGCTCACGCATGGACAAGCCCAAGGCCATAACCGCTGCCGCCCATAAGCTCGCCCGGCTGATCTACGCGATGCTGGCCAAAGGCGAGGAATATAAAGGCCAGGACTACTTCGAGGAACGCTACCGTGAGCGGGTACTGCGCAACCTGGTCCAGCGCGCCAAACAACTCGGCATGCAGATCGTCCCAGCCTCTCAACCCGCCTGAAAACCTCATTGCAGATT
>JBOIEG010001347.1:0-1112 GCA_050740915.1 Gammaproteobacteria bacterium
GATTCGCGCGTGAATGCCTTGACAATACCCACCCCCATCACCTTTTCCTGCACGCTGGCGGAAAGGATCTCTAGCCTTTGCTGGGCTTCTCGGCTGATCAATCGAATGCGTGAACCCACTACCCGCAACGATATGACATAAATCGGCATAAGGAGCAGAGAAACCGCCGTCAGCATTGGGTGAATGGACAGCAATATGGTGACCAGCACCAACAGCAGCACGCTGTCCATCCATACGTTGGTCAGCGCGGAACCCACAAAATTCTGCGCTAGGTTCAAATCGTGTACGACGCGCGATACGATGGCCCCTGATTGGTTGCGGGTAAAGAAGGAATGCGACAGACGTTGCACGTGATCGAACAGCGCCACGCGAAGATCGCGGATCATGCGGTGTCCCGCGAACGCCGCCCAGACGCTGCGGTAATAGCAAGCAAGCATCCATATGCCGTTCACCAGCAATGTCTTTTCCCAGCGCAGCTCCGTGCTCAGTGTTTGGTTTAACGCCACCTCGTCCAGCATCACGCGCAGCATCCACGGAAAAACGAGCGGCGCCAGGAACTTCACTATTCCGGCCACCGTCGCGAGGGCGACAAAGCGCCAATAGGGGTTTAAATACGCGAGAAAACGCCAGATGGGCAATTTTCCCCGCTCGCTCGCGCGATAGCGGCCCGCCACCGAGTTGCCCCAAGGGTCCTTGATGTCCAGAATGCGGGCGGGGCTTAAGTCCATCTCCAAGAAGCGGGAATTTTCTTGCAGTCTCTTTAAGTCTTCGGCGCGCAGCGCAACGGGACTCTGGCGCAGCGGTATCGGTCCGGGGACGAGAATATCGGCATCCACCTTAAGGCTTAATACCACGTAGTCTCCGATCGCCGCTACTTCCTCCCGGGAGGGCACCAGGGCAAAGAGCAAGCTCTGCACAAGTTCCCAGCGGGAAAAAACATAATGGCGTCCTTTGTGTCGGAGTAATCCCTCGGCTAGGCAGCAAGGTGTCCTTCCGGTAAGCCGGCATGAATTCCGCTGAGGTTCTTGATATCGTCAGTTGCCGCTTTAGGAGTGCAGGAAGGACAGCTGATGGTAGCCGCAAAGATACGGGCGGGTACACCCGCACATGCC
>JBOIEG010001348.1:0-5652 GCA_050740915.1 Gammaproteobacteria bacterium
CGCAGCGCCACCTGTTGCGGAGTTCCGTGTGCGGATCCCCATGTCTCCAGCGGCGTGCGTTCAGCCGGCTGCAACTTGATCGCCACGCGGGTGTTCGGCATGAGCGAGACCATAGCAATCACTGAAAAGTCTGTAAAGTTATTTAAGGGACACTACACTAGCTCTCAAGCGCCTGGGATGCGATGTACGCCTGGTGTTGCCGGCCTATCGTAAGGTCCTCACCCACGCCGGTCGGCTGGCTCGGGTCGCTGAACTGATGCTGCCGGATACTGGCGAGCGCGTGCGGGTTTTGCAGGGGACCTTAAACACCGATGCGCTGATTTATTATCTGATCGATACCCCTCTGTGGTTTGATCGCCCGGGAGGGCCCTATACGGCACCCGACGGCCGGGATTGGCCCGACAACGCCGAGCGCTTCACCGCCTTTTCCCGAGCCGTGGTCGAGTTGGCCATGGGAAGGGCAGACCACGCGTGGCGTCCCCAAGTGGTCCACTGCAATGACTGGCCCACGGGGCTGGTGCCGGCGCTCCTGGCGCGAGAGATCGCCCGGCCGGCGAGCGTGTTCACCGTCCATAACCTGGCCTATCAAGGGCTCTTTGACCGGGATACCTTTGCGCGCCTGCGCTTACCTTACGAGCTATGGACCCCGGAGGGCATGGAATTCTACGGCCGCTTTTCGTTCATCAAAGGCGGCCTTGCCTTTGCCGATCTTTTGAACACCGTCAGCCCTACCTATGCCAGCGAGATCCAAACACGAGGATTTGGCTGCGGGCTAGACGGCCTCTTACGCCATCGGGCGAAGGACCTGTGCGGGATCTTGAACGGCGCCGACTATGCGGTGTGAGATCCGCACCAAGACCCTCATATCGTCGAGCGTTACGAGGCAAGCACGCTGAACCGGAAATACAAAAACCGGCAGGCCTTGCAGAGGCAGTGTAATCTGCCCGAAGACCCCAAAGCGCTACTGCTGGGGGCGGTGACGCGCTTGGTAGAACAGAAGGGAGTGGACTTAATCCTCGGGGCTCTCGCCTCGTTATGGCAGGATGAGGTGCGGGTTGTAGTGCTGGGGAGCGGGGATCCGCACTTAGAGCGAGCGCTGATGGCCTGGGCTCGTGAGCGTGCTGACCGACTGGCGGTTTTCATTGGTCACGACGAAGCCTTGGCACACCGGATCGTGGCGGGCGTGGACGCATTCCTTATGCCCTCGCGCTACGAGCCCTGTGGGCTGAGTCAAATGTATAGCCTGCGCTATGGCACGATCCCCATCGTGCGTCGCACCGGCGGATTGGCCACTCCGTCGTCGATGCGACTCCAGAAGCGCTCGCGGCGCGCACCGCAACCGGCGTCTCCTTCACCGAGCCGAGTGCAAGCGCCTTAGCCAAAGCCGTCCGACGAGCGCAGGATCTGTACCGCGACCGAATTACATGACGTCAGATGCAGCATACCGGCATGGCTCAGGATTTCAGTTGGAAGCGGAGCGCAGAAGCCTACCGGGCGCTATACGAGCACGCAGACTCAAAGCGCCAGCGCTTGAACTTAGGGGCATGAGCTGCTGAAGCTTATGGCAGCTCACGCAAGCGCCTTGCAGGCTATCTCTCGCGAGAGTTTTCGAACTTCTTGGACAAATTTGTTGTTTTGTAATCATAATTGAGCATGGGGCTTCCGCCGGTTTCTTTTACGACAGATCGGCCATATAGCACACCTTGCAGTGTATCTCCCTTTTCTTTACCCTTCAGAACTTCCCGATAACACATTGAAGAACATGCAAAACGCAGTCGGGTCAGGCACCGCGCGGTGTGGATGACGAAAGATTTGCAATTCATTTAATAGTTAGGCCCCGTCAACGAGACAGCCGCCGAAATGAATCCCCGACTCTTTACTTTCATAGGCGGCGAGATCGGTCCATGGCGAGTTGTGGACATCAACACCGTCGTCGGAGACGCCCTTGCCGATGTTAAGAGGTTGAATATCGTCGCTGGAGCCGTCCGGGGGCTGCCCGAAGATGCGAAGTGGCACCTCCGTGGACTCACAAAGCAACGAGCGCTACGTGACTCGACTGGAGAAAGACCAGCTCGTGGCAAAACAACCGACACTCGGTCGCCCTCAAGCAACTTGCGCTGCTCTCATCCCCATTCGCAAAACCGCGTCGTGGTGGGCCCTCGCCCAAGACGAACGCCGAAGGATTTTTGAGGAAAACTCGAAGCACGTAAAAACGGGGCTAAGGTATCTACCTGCAGTCGCCCGACGTCTCCATCACTGCCGTGACCTTGGGGAGAACGAGCCATTCGATTTCTTGGCATGGTTCGAGTACGCATCCTCAGATTCTGCAGCCTTCGATGAGTTGGTGGCTGAGCTTCGCGCCTCAGAAGAGTGGGCGTACGTTGACAAGGAGATCGACATTCGCGTGGTGCGCGATGGTGCCTAACGTCGCGCTGAACCGGACGCATAAACAGCGGCGCTGCGCTTGCTGTTTGTGCGCCGGTTAGCGCGCGGTTGGGCTTTAAAAAGCATGAAAGCTAGAGACAGCGAAGGTTTTGCAGCCCCCATCGACAGTGAAGGTGGCAGATAGCCCATGGGTTCCCATCGAACGCCATCGGAGAACCGCCATGCCTGGGCCCTGCGGGTTGGCGAGGTGGGTGGCTACACCCGGCCAGGGCACTAGGGTCCCGTCACGAGAGTCGCTGCGAGTCTTCAGCGCTTTCGTTATGCCGCGTAAGGAGCAGTTACGATGAGAGTCTTTGTCGCAGGTAACACCGGGGCCGTCGGCAGGTTTCTGGTGCCGCATCTGGTAGAGAATGGACACGAGGTGGTGGCACTCGTCCGGTCCGCCCAGAAGACCAAGAAGGTCGAGGCCATGGGCGCGAAGGTAACCCTCGCCGATGCGCTCAACAAGGAGGAGTTGACCGCGGCCATCAGAAGGGCCGAGCCAGAGGTGATCATCAATCAGCTCACTGCCATCGCTGGCGTCGGCAACTTCAAGAAATTCGACGAAGAGTTCGCGTTGACCAACCGCTTGCGCACCGAGGTCACGGACTCGATGCTCGCTGCAGCACGTCTGGTGGGAACGCGCCGTTTCATCGCGCAGAGCTTCTGCGGGTGGCCGTTCGCGCGTGACGCGGGCCAGTCAAAACCGAAGAGGATCCGCTCGACCCGAACCCGCCGGCCAGTTTCAGCAAGACCTTGGCGGCAATCCGGTATCTCGAGGACACCGTGCGGAGGACTGTGGATCTGCAGGCACTTGCTCTGCGCTATGGCATCTTTTACGGGCCGGGCACCGGGATCGCGAAGGATGGCGCGATCGTCGAGCTCGTCCGCAAGCGCAGGATGCCGATTATTGGCGGCGGTGCCGGCATCTGGTCGTTCATCCACATAAGCGATGTGGCTCGCGCGACCGTAGCAGCGATTTCGCACGGTGATCCGGGGATCTACAACGTCGTGGACGACGAGCCGACGCCCGTCTCAACATGGCTGCCGGCGCTTGCGAACGCTGTGGGCGCCAAACCGCCCTATGAGGTGCCAGTCTGGCTTGGCAGGCTCGCGATCGGCGATGGCGGCGTGTCGATGATGACGAAGATTCGCGGTGGTTCGAATGCCAAGGCGAAGCGTGAGATCGGGTGGCAGCCGATCTACCCGAGCTGGCGGCTCGGTTTCATCGAAGGGCTTGGTTAATATCTTGCGCGGCGAACGGACAGCGGACTGTCCGAAAGACCTCGAAACGGAGGTGCGGCATAACAACCGGTTGCAGCGGACAGCGCTTCGCGCACGCCGGTGAACCTAATCGTTGAGGCTGTAGAAAAACCCACCTATTGTGCTATTTCTGTGCGATAATGGCAGCAGCGAGATAGTTAGGGAGGAAGCTGCTGATGCCGCGCTTCAAAGCGGTCCACGAAGGCTTGAAGCTGTTGCCGGTGGACTTCGACAAGCAGATCCAGGTTGGCAGTTTCGAGCACGCCGTGTGCTATTTGGTCGATCATGATCTCGATTTAACTGTCTTGCACACCCGCTACAAGAATGACGCCGAGGGTGTCCCCGCCTTTGACCCTGGCGTCCTGCTCAAGATCGTGCTGCTCGCCTACTCGCGGGGGATCGTCAGTAGCCGCAAGGTCGAAGCCGCCTGTCGGGAGAATGTGCTGTTATCGCCGTCTCTGGCGACAGCCAACCCCACCTCACCCCGCTCGCCGCTTTTGTCTCCGAACGGGGCGATCTCGCCGCCAAGCTCTTTGCCCAGGTGCTCACTGTATGCGATCGGCAGGGGCTGATCGGACGTGAGATGTTTGCCATCGACGGGGGGAAGCTGCCCAGCAATGCGGCCAAAGCCAGAAGCGGCAGGCGCGAGGACTATGCGCGCGAGCTCGGCAAGCTGGAAGAAGCCGCGGGCAAGATGCTGGCCAAACATCGCGAGGCCGACGCGGGCAGCGAGACGCCGCCCGAGCGCGAGCTGCGGAAGCTCGAACGTCTCCAACGCGAAGCGAAAAAGCGCAAGGCCTGGCTCGATGCCCACCTCGAGGAGCGCAAGAGCGCCAAGGGCCGCGTGCGGCTATCCAACCGCACCGACAACGAATCGGCCAAGCCTGTCCTGAGCTTGTCGAAGGGCCTGTCCTGAGCTTGTCGAAGGGATGGCCACCTCCAAGGGCGTGATCCAGGCTACACGGGCGTGGCTGCCCTCGACGAGAAGCACCCGGTCATCATCGAGGCCCAAGCCCACGGCACGGGCTCCGAGCAGGAGTTGCGGGTGCCGGTGGTCGAGGCCACCGAGCGGGGGCGCACCCCCGGCACCCTCATCACCGCCGATGCCGGTTACCACTCGGAAGCCCATCTGAAGGAGTTAGCAGGGAAGACGGTTGAGGGCTATCTCTGCGACAACGGCTATCGGCGGCGCGATGAGCGCTATGCCGGGCAGGACCCACACCAGGCCAAAGCTGACCCGCTGTGGGACAAACGCCCCCAGGAGCAAACGTCCAAGCGTTTCGGTCCGGCTCGGCCGCGGCAAGGTGGATGGGCAGTGGTAGCTCTATTGCCTCACTCATAACGTCGAGAAGCTGGCCCATCATGGGTATGCCAGATGAGGACGAGACGATGAGCACCCTCAACGCTCCGTCCGGAGCGAGGTATGAAGCTCACAGAGAGGATCAAACGGCCTACCGGGTGTTACCGGAGCGGTTGCGAAAGCACCGCCATCCGACAGATGGCCCCGTGAAAAAATCGCCCCGCGGCCCGGAAGGGTCTTCAGAAACGGGTTTTCTACACCCTCGTTAGATTGCCAATGACACGTAACGACCGTCTCCGAAGGGTCGTGATTTTGTGCTGCCACTTCAAGCGCAATCTCGCCTACTATCGAGCCGGCTGGGATGGTCCAAATTTCCGCAGGAATACTGAGTTCTGGCGGACGGTGAACGGCAATTGCTTTGATCTTTGCGTCCTCGAGTGGTGCAAACTCCTCGCCGACTGGAACGGGCGGCACCACTGGCGCGTAATTGTGTCGAATCCGGAAGCTTTTCGAGCCGGCATGCTGGCGGCCGCGGGTACTCCGCGGTAGGGACGCCGGTTACCCGGCGCCCCCCGCACAGACCCGGACGTGCAGTATTCCCGCATCCGGTTCCTCGGTTGCACTCGCTTCCGCGCAGGTGGGAACCGTCACCGGCCCTCCACCTG
>JBOIEG010001349.1:0-3795 GCA_050740915.1 Gammaproteobacteria bacterium
TCCCCATGTCTCCAGCGGCGTGCGTTCAGCCGGCTGCAACTTGATCGCCACGCTGGTGGTCGGCATGAGCGAGACCATAGCAATCACTGGAAAGTCTGTAAAGTTATTTAAGGGACACTACACTAGCGACGCAGCCTGAGCAGTATGAAGAACTAGCCGGCCTTGAAGATCCCCCGACGCTTACCCAATGGATCGAAAAGCACTTCCCCGGGGTAATCGAAAACTTCGGTTTGTCGTTCTTTCACGAGTTGGTTGACAACAAAAATATCGGCAGTCAATTGCTTCGAATGAAATGGTGGATCTGGGACTTCTCAGATGTGCCTTACGACTTGTTGCTCGCAGATCATCCGTGCATCTTTACAACGGGTATTGACGATACGAATTTGGTCGTCGCGTTACCGATCTCCCCATGGAAAGCATTCATGGCGATGCGATCTGATCGCACTTTTGATCTATTGCGGCGCCAGCGTCCGAGAGATCTCGCTATGCGCATCAACGAACCATCGTTGTCCCAAGCTCGCGTGCGAATTTATGCACGGGACCAATCCCCATCACGTTTCATTCGAAATAGGTTATGGATGCGTCAGCCAACGCAGGAACGCTAGTGGCCCCATAGCGTGCCTGCAGACGGCATGGGCAAATTGGCCCGGCGGCTTATGCCTAGGTTTCTCCTTCGTGTCGGCAACTTTGGTCAGCGTCTCCGTCTGGCCGATTGCGCCCATCCAACATATTGGCTGCTCGCGACATAGCCAACAACTTACTCTCGACTTTTTGGAACGAGCACTTTGTAGATGTCAGCCTTTGACCATGAGATTCCAGAAGCTCGCCTTGCGCCCGTGTTTGGACCTTAGCTGTGCCTCAAAGGCGGCGTGGGATTCGAGTGGCGCCAAGTCGGGTAGTGCGTGCACCAGTTCTCGCAGCTTTTTCAAGTACCGCGCTGCATGGCTATAGGCACGAGCGTACGCTCTCGATAGAATTGCCTGCAGCAACGCGCGGTAGCACGCTGTGCACCCCAAGAGTCTCCCGTTCGCTTCCATTGCCTCGGCGAGCGGGACAAGCCGTGGATAGTCGTTGCCATTAACATGCACGAAACGTTCTACGAGCAGCACTTCGGCGGCGCGGTCTTCGTTGATCTGCAGGAGGAGGCACGCGGCTGCAATCGGATCTCCATTCGCTTGCGCGCGTTGGCGTGCTGCATCGTCGGCCTGAGCTTGCCTCTCAAGGGCAAGACTTGCGCGCCAAGCGCGGAAATCTTCCACTGTCCCGCTTCCCTCGAAAATTCGTTGCCGGATGTCTGACGCCTCTTCATCGCGTCTGAGCGAACTGTAAGCCTCCGCCAACAGCCGCAGTCGCTCGTCTTCGCGCCGGCCCCAGTCGCCTTCCATCCACACGAGCGCCTGCTCGGGTCGGCCGAAGCGCAGATAGCCCTCGGCAAACCTGGCCTTCTGCAACTCGTTGGGGTTGGGGCTGTAGCTCAAGACTGCCCGGATGGACAGATCGGGGTCGCGCAGCGCCTCGGCCACGAGACCCACTGCAGCGGACGCGCTGAACACGGCTGCGGGCAGCGGCTCGGTAGGTTCCCGATTCTTCAGCGCGACGTATAAGTCTCCCTCGAAGCGAGCCGCTAGCATCCGCAACGCTGCCTCTTCCAGCACTAAATTGGCCCCGCGCAGTAGCTCCACGCGGGCACCGTACTCATCTGCTTTGACCAAGGCGTAGATGCGTTCCACCCAGTAGGAGTCCGAGTCCTTGCATTGAGTGGCGGCGTGAAGCCATCGCTCACAGGCGCTGCGCAGCGCTTCGCCAATGCAGCCGTCGGAATCGTCCGCGTGCTCGAAGAGCTCGCGGCCGCTTTCGATGAAAGCTTCGAACAAATCCAAGGCACGCTCGGCGTCCTTCGGCAAGAGTTCCTGCTCGATCTGATCGAGCCAGGCTTCCAACTCGGCGCCGAAGGCGTGGCTTTCTCGGTAACCGATGAAGGCGGTGCTGCGCCGCCAGCCGGCGAGCGTGCGCTTGAAAGCCGCGGCGAGCTTTCGTGGATCCGCCGCCAGTTGAAGGCGTTCCAGACGCTTTCGTACGTTCTCGTTACTTGCCGCCAGTTCCACAAGTAGTGTCGTGAGCACCGGCTTCTCCAGGCTACTCAGGAAAGCGCCAAGCTCGGCTGTTTCTGGTTCGGTCATGTATTGGATCTTTCGCCGACAGTGCCAGGACAGTGCAAAACAGCAAACGCAGGCGCTTTGGGATCGTTGCCACCGAGGCTTGGCGAGTTTGACGTTGCTGGAGTTTCTCGAGACGAACCGGTTCGCGTATACGCGCTCACACGAGCTCGAGTCTCAGTTGCCGACCCAAGACTTGCGCCGCGGCGTACCAGAGTTTGCAGCTCGACACCTTCATTTTCCGGATCAAGCAGCCGATCGAGCTGGCTGCGGCTGGGGTTCATCTGACGGGCCATCTCGGCCTTGGTCACACCCTTGGCTTTCATGGCTTCAGCGAGCTGCCACGCGATCACGCGTTTGATCGCCACCGCCTGCACGCTTTCGTAGATGCCTTCCTCTCTCAGAGCTTGTGAAAAAATCTGTTGCGCTCGGGATCTCGCGTTCCGGCGGTACTCGGGATCCTCATGTAACTCAATATACACTCCGGTTGCTCGTCTCATCCGTGAGACTCGCCCCTTCGGGGCTGCGCTCCGTTTCGTTCCCGACGAAACGGTCCTGTGCTCCGGCGGAACGCGACCTCCCTTCGCTCACGACGATTTTTTCACAAGCTCTCAGGGAAATCATCGAACCGAGAACCAATACGAGCTTTTTTACGGATACTCGTGCTTGAAGTTCCTTTAATCGTTTGCGCGCCAACGCCAAATCGGGCGCTGGCGTCTTCTGTGTCTTCTGGCGTGTGAGCATGGCTGATGGCGCAACGACCCGCTGTCACGTTAGATGGTTGCAAGTCGCTCTACTGTGTCAGGATAGTTCTCGACCAGGCGGATGAGCAGTACAGCTTGAGCGTTCGGGCAAGCACGACCCTGTTCCCAATTTTCTAGCGTTCTCTCGTTAATGCGCAGATAGCGAGCGAATACAGCGCGCGAAAGATTAAGTTTGAGGCGTAACCCAACGAGCTCTTCGGGTGTAACGGATGGCGTGGGCTTGGTATCGACGATATGTCGCCTGAGGGTAATTTTCCCCGCACGTTCGGCGGCTAATGCGTCAAAGCCTTCAGCAATTTCAGCAAACAGATTACGTCTTTTCATCACTTACTCCTTGCAGCCACTTCGCTTTCGAGCGAAGCCTTAAGCGCTTTCTTCTCTGCAGCCGTCAGATCGGTAACCTCGTCTTTATCGTAAACGGTGAATAACCAGAACTGCGAGCCATTGAGCCACCAATAGTAGATGACTCGCAAACCACCTCGTTTGCCCTTGCTTCGTCGGCTATCTCGATATCGGATTTTTCTCAGTCCGCCGGTGCCTTCGATCACGTCACCGGCCAGCGGATTCGCCAGAAGCGTTCGCTGGAACTCCCTGCATGCGTCGTCGTCGAGATAGTCTTGCCGTCCGCCGTGCGAAGGGCGGAAGTTCAATGAAGACGGCTTTCATTAGAGAAGTATACGCAAGTTGCGTAGTTAGGCAAAACGGATTATTCCGGGCAGGGTCAATCGCGTCCCAGGTTGGGACCATCCTCCGCGGTAGGGACGCCGGTTACCCGGCGCCCCCCGCACAGACCCGGACGTGCAGTATTCCCGCATCCGGTTCCTCGGTTGCACTCGCTTCCGCGCAGGTGGGAACCGTCACCGGCCCTCCACCTG
>JBOIEG010001350.1:0-3845 GCA_050740915.1 Gammaproteobacteria bacterium
CGCTCGGGATCTCGCGTTCCGGCGGTGCTCGGAATCCTCATGTATTTCAATATACACTGCGGTTCCTGCGCTCCGGCGGAACGCGACCTTCCTTCGCTCGCGACGGTTTTTTCACAAACTCTCAGTCCTTCGATATTTCCGCTGCTCCACCATCGTCCCAATGATGATGCCGGCGTTTCGGCTGTCGATGACCGTGGTTGGATAATCCTCATTGAGTGGAGCTAACTCGATGCTGGGCTTACCCGCTCTGTTGTCCACTCCCCTCGGGCGGTATTTTCGAAAGATAACGGTTTCGTCTAGTTCCATTTTGGCGACTACGAAATCGCCAGGACGCGGCGCAACCTCGGGATCCACGATCACCGTGTCTCCGGGGTAAAAATCGTCGGCCATGCTCTCACCGTCGATGACCAGAGCGAAGGCACGCTCGCTCAGTCTGCTCATGCGGGTCCAAATCACTTCCGTCCTATCCGTGATGGGATACGGTTTGGTACTGGCCGTCCACTGCCAGGCTTGCACGTAATCCACTATCGGTACCATTTTGTCACCGAACGGGGTTAGAATAACGGCTTTCGTGCGCTTCGCCTCGGGGGTCGCTTGCCCGGAGGGTTCGCCCACGAAGTGGGGCTCGTCCATCCAACCCCGCCGCTTCTTTGATGCCTGCTCGATCGTGCGCGCTAGCCGGGAACCGACATTGCGTTTGTGTTCTGGGTTCCGGGTAAAGATCCGAGAGAGATAGGACGCCTGCATCTGCAACTCACGGGCGAGGTTCGCCGTCACACCGTCGTATTCGTGCTCGATGAGCCACTTCAGATTGGTGCGCCGTACGTCATAGATATCCATGGCGCTCTATTAAACATGGATTTACCTTGTAGGTAAATGTCCTATATGACACGTAATGTTGACTTACTAGTTTCCCTAATGGTATGTACACGAAATGGACTTCAAACTCTACTTTTATGGGTTGACTCCTTTAGAGCGCGATGCGTATGCCGATCGAGCAGGCACAACCGTGCGCTACATCCAGTGCCACCTCATCAGCCGCCGCAAGATCCCCCGCTTGAAGTCCTTGCACAAACTGGCTGCGGCAAGCGATAACCGGGTGTCACTCGATGATCTCCTTGTCTATTTCTACAAGGCGGACCACAAAACGAGACAGAATCAATTTTGAGTCGGCACGCTTGAGATGGCAACGAAGATCTCCATTGTGTCAACAAAAGGCGGGGTCGGAAAGACGACCCTCACCGCCAACCTCGGCGCCATGCTTGCCGATCTGGGGAAGCGAGCGCTTCTAGTCGACGCCGATATCCAGCCTACCCTCTCCAGGCTACTACCGTTTGACCGATCAGGCGCCGCGCGGCCTGGTGGATGTGCTCGAGACGGGCGATCTGACCGATGGGATCAGTGTAACAACCGTCGGATGTGACATCATCCTCTCCACGATCCCGCCGGGAAGCTTCCCGACTGGATCCTCCATGCGCCCGATGGCCGGTTCCGTTTAAAACACCTCCTCAAGCGCCTCGAGACCTATGAGTTCATCCTCATTGACACCCAAGGTGCGGCCGGACCGCTGCAGGACATGGCGGTGCTGGCCGCGGATTTGCTGATCTCGCCCATCCCGCCCGAGCTTCTCTCCGCCCGAGAGTTCGCGAGGGGAACCATCGGAATGATCGAGCGCCTGTCCCGAATGGAGGACTTAGGCTTCCCGCTCGGCAACCTCTACGGGCTTATCTATCGCATGGACCGCACGGCGGATGCGCGCGCGACCGCCGAAGCCCTGCGAGCCATGTGCTACGGGCCCTCGCGCGGGCAGATCATGATCCTCGATACGGTGATCCCGGCGACCGTGGCCTATCGCGAGGCGGCGAGCGCCCAGCAGCCGGTGCACCGCTTCGAACCCACCCGCCAAGGCCCCACCCCGAGCGGGCTGGAAAGCATGCTAACCCTCATCCGCGAGCTCCCGATCGGGCTCGAGGAAGCGGCTCTTTGCCCGGACGAGCTTACGAAGAGATCCAAGCCGTGAGCAAGGCAGCGACCGAGCCTCGAAGAGCGATTGCAGAGCCTCCAGCAGGGGTTCTTTGGAAGAAATCGCGAGCTCAAGGAGGCCGCTCCCATCGAGCCGACGCCGATGCTGATCACAATCGACAAGATCAAGGAATACGACCGGAACCCGCGGCGCGAGCGTAACCAGGCCTATGAGCTTATCAAGCACTCCATCCGCCAGCGCGGTTTCCGCGGGACACTGCCGATCACACGACGCCCCGACGATGAGATGTTCATGGTGGCTGAGGGCGGTAATACCGTGTTCCACGCCTTGAAAGAGCTCCACCAGGAAACCGGCGATCCCCGGTTCTACACCAGCTGTTGCCTGTTCGAGCCTTGGGTCAGCGAGAGTGAGACGCTGATCGCCCATCTCATCGAGAATGACAATCGGGGCCAGCTCATCTTTATTGATCGGGCCCGCGCCGTGCGGGAGCTTCGCGAGTTGCTCGCGCACGAGCGGGGAGAGCCGATCGGCACACGGGCGTTAGCCGCTGCCTTGCGCGAGCGCGGTTATACCCTCGACCATCCTGTGATCGCCAAAATGGACTACGCCATCGGTACGCTTTTCCCGGTTATACCGTTGGCGCTGCGCGCCGGCCTCGGGATCGTTCAGGTCGAACGGATCCGCAGGATCGAAACCATCCTCGTCGCGTTTCTCGAAAGCCGGAGCCGAGAGGCTGCCGTGATCGAAGATGCTCGGCAGTGGTTCCTCGACTGCCTCGCTCGCCACGACTCCGAGCACCTATCCCTGCCCCTCGATGCTATCCAGCGCGAGCTCGAAGCCTACGCGGCCGAACTCTGTGCAGAGAGTAACGCCAAGGCGCGGGCCGATTTTGCACTGATCGAGCAGACGGGTAAGCCTGGCCAAGATGCGGGACCGCCCGTACCTTTCACGCTTCCCGATCGTCCAGCGTCCGGAAAATTCGGCGCAGAAGCCGCTGCGAGAGCGCAATCGACGGGCGCTCAGCCAACCAATGTCGCCGCGATCAGCGAGCGCAGTGCGGTCGATACGGGGGACCCTTCGGCACGCGACAACTTTGATGAAGCGGTTGGTGTTGAGCAGACGCCGCCTGGTGATGAGGTGCAAGTCGCTCTTCCCAGCACACCGAGACCCAGCACGGTTACGGATCAACCCGTTACGCAGTTCGAGCTACCCCAAGATGTGAAGAGCTTGCGGGGCCGCATGTGGACGTTGGCCACGCAACTCGCCCAGCATCAGGGTCTAGGCCAATGCATCCATCTCTGTTCGAAGGGCTGTGGCTTCGTCGTGGATTTACCGGAAACTTTGTTGTATGCCGGCGAACACCCGGAGTCTGCTGAGGAAGCACAGCGGGTGACGCTGTGGTGGATGCTCGCCGCCCTCGCCGATGAATGGCCCTATGGCATGGGTGAGGCGCCGGCGCTCGAGTACCTCGAAGAGGCGAGCATCTATCCCGCCATCCGGGCGGTGGCGGAGGGGGATGAGCGCACCGCCACCAATATCTTGATGCCGAGGGTGAGCTTTCCGCCCTCGCTCGATCTCGCCGCGCGCCGACTGTTCGCCGTCCTCGATGACCGGAACTACGCGCGCCTCATCCAGCTCATCGACACACGGCGGGCGATACAAGGTCACTGCCGCCGGTTGGGAAAACAGATGGTCTGGGACCTCTAGCGCCAGGTCGCGCATAAGGGAGGTGAGCCATGCGGGTGGGGAAAGAAGCCGAGCTGAATGCGGCCATCCTGCACTTTATCGCCAAATGCCTGGCCGAAGGGGATCATCAGACGCTTTCGGATCTCGGCCTGGACCGCAAAGACGCCGAAGCCAT
>JBOIEG010001351.1:0-2193 GCA_050740915.1 Gammaproteobacteria bacterium
CGTCATCATCTTCGCGATGTCTACCAAGCGGCTCATCGAACAGGTGCAAAAGCGGGTCGGCCAATCGGTCATGACCACGGCCACTAGCGCTTGTTTCTCGGGGATCCGATCCGATGAGATGATCAGCCTCGGCAAAAGCCTGCGCTTTTTCGGGGATGGCCATCAGACATCCAAACGCGTCGACGGCACGCGTTTCTGGCGCATCCCGGTGATGCACGGGGAGTTCGTGTGCGAAGAGACAACGGGCGTGGTTCCCGCGATCGGTGGGGGCAACTTTCTGGTATTGGCAAAAACCTCCCGCCACGCCTTGGCGGCGTGTGAGAAGGCGGTGGACGCCATCGGCAAGGTCCACAACGCGGTCACGACCTTCCCCGGCGGGATCGTCGGTTCCGGATCCAAAACCGGCTCCAAATACCCTTTTATGCCGGCCTCGACCAACGAAGCCTTTTGCCCGACCCTCAAGGGCGTAGTCAATACCCAGTTGACCGAAGAGATAGGATCCGTGTTGGAGATCGTCATCGATGGTCTCGACCAAGACGCGATCTCGGAAGCGATGCGCGAGGGCGTGCTGGCCGCTTGCTCTGAAGGCCCGGAAAAGGGGATCTACCGCATCAGCGCAGGCAACTACGGCGGCAAGCTAGGTCCTTATCATTTTCATTTACGTTCTATCCTCTCGTGAGCGCACTGACTCTGACCCTAAAGGATCCCCCCGATCAGCGGGTAAACATGTCGCCACTGGTTCCCCACCGCCTGCAGGGTAAGAGCTTAGGAGAGATCCGCAACATCCGGCTCGCCGGCAGCCGCGAGGATCTCACGGTAGGGAAGTTATTTAACGTCTCGGGTGAGCAAACAGAACACATTCGAATGCTGAATGGCAGTTCCATGCTGGATGCCATCGGGAGTGAAATGACCCAGGGCCTGATCGAAGTCAAAGGAGGCACCGGGGATTGCCTTGGTTTAGGGATGCGCGGCGGGGAGATAAGAGTCGATGGCGGCGTGGAGCGCTGGGCGGCATCGGGGATGAAAGGCGGTCGCATCCATATCATGGGCGACGCCGGCGATTTTCTCGGGGGCGCGCTGCCGGCGTCGCCCATGGGCATGCAGGATGGCATGGTGGTGGTCTCCGGCAACGCCGGCGACCGGCTTGGGGATCGGATGCGCCGCGGGATCTTGGTCGTGGAAGGAAACGCGGGGGATTATTGCGGAAGCCGCCTGCTCGCCGGTACCATCATCATTTTAGGCCAAGCGGGCTTCGCGGCTGGCTTCGCGATGAAAAGAGGAAGCATTATTTTGGCGGCGCCGCCCACCCGCATCACGTCGACTTTTAATTCGTGCGGCCATCTGAAGATGGAATTCTTGCGCGTGCTGTTCCGCCATCTCAGCCGGTCCCAACGTCGTTTCGAGTCGTTTAATGCCTTCGGTCCCGAGGCCGAACGCTACGCCGGTGATTTGGCCTATGGAGGCAAAGGTGAGATCCTCATTCTAGACAATGTGTTAACGGGAACAGACAGTTGAAACGAACAAGGGGCCAGAAAGGGCGCGCCAGTGGCTGTCTATTGACTCAAAGCGGCTGGAATGGGCGTGAGGCTAATATCTTGGTCGTTCCGCTTTTCTGCGAGCCTTTTAAGCGACGACGATAGCTCCGGCACCACATGTTCAAACGTAAACAAGTAATAATGGAACCCCATTAAGATAAAGGGAAGGATGAACGGTATTTGATCGGGGCACCTTTTTATCACGTTCCAGGTAAAATCCAGACTTGCTTTTTTGTACTCGGGAGGAAACCGGCTAAACATGTCATGCAGGGAATTAAGGGGCCCGGGAGACCATCGAAAGGTTTTTTCCTTGTGAGCGCCCTTCAACAGAAAGCCGAGTCCTACCTTCCCAAGCCAGAGAACCCGCGCGACGCGCCTCACCAAGGAGCGGGGGTGGGGTAATAGAGAAAGCGCATCGCACGCCCGCTTGAAATATTCCGTCGGTACATAGATCGTTTGAAGGATTTTACCTTGCCCTGCTCCGCGGTAGGGACGCCGGTTACCCGGCGCCCTCCGCACAGACCCGGACGTGCAGTATTCCCGCATCCGGTTCCTCGGTTGCACTCGCTTCCGCGCAGGTGGGAACCGTCACCGGCCCTCCACCTGTTTGCTGTTCCCCGCAGGGAGGTTGACTCATGCTAGTCCGGCCCGACATGTC
>JBOIEG010001352.1:0-1906 GCA_050740915.1 Gammaproteobacteria bacterium
CTCGGCGGCAAATGACCGAATTCCCCACTATTGGCTACCGCCAACACCGCCGCACGCTCCTCGGCAGAGAGTTTGTGCGGGGGGCACCACGTTCGTACCGTGCGCCGATCTACATCGCTATCCTCACCCGCCTGCCAGCGTTGTAAGATGCGTTCGCTGATACCCACCACCTTGCAAGCCCGGCGTTGGCGAGCCCCGGTGGCAACGGCATCGCCGACCAGGGTCATCACGGCTTGGCGCTCTGAAAGGCCGCTCATTCGACCCCGTCCCCCCAGAGCGCTTGATACTTTTTTTGTAACACCAACAACGCCGCAGCCTCCGCCAGTGCTTTCTCCTTACGTAACAATTCGCGTTGCAGCCGCTGATTCCCCTCTTTCAACCGTCGCAGCTCTTTGCCACCCGCGCGCTCTTCGCCTTGTCCGGCACAAAACTCCGCCTTCCATTGCGCTAATTGATGGGCATACAGACCCTTTCCTCGACACCACGCATTTAACGCCTCGCCCTCCAAACTATGGCTCTCTTGCAATGCCGCTAAGCGTTCTTCTAATGACCAGCTCTGTGGCCGCTTCTCCCGACTGACCCTACTTCGTTGACTACCTTCTGGTGCCTGTTTCATCCAATTCTTCAACGTAAAATGATTCATGTTCAATTCATCGGCGACAGCACGTATCGTCCGCTGACCACGCCCATAGATCTTGCCCAGTGCCTGCTCCCTGAACTCCTCTGAATATACAGCTTTCATCATGGCTTTCTCTCCTCTAGTGTTTATCCATTAAAAACATTTAGAGGCGACAACTATTCTGACACCAGGGGTTGCGGAGAAAAGAGGGATTAAACTCGTTCAGCGAAAGCTGTGTTGGACCTAGTCCGCCAAGAAGAAACAGGTCGTTTTCCGCAAGCTGTGGCTGTACAGGGGTAATGTTCAGGAGTTGCAGCAACTGCGATTGAAGAAGCTCACTGGTTCGGGCGGTTTCGTGCCGTGGCAATGTCAAATAGGAATCGGCAAGAAGCCTGTGAGCCGAATAGTCTAAAGGGTCAATAGTCGTAGAAGTCCAACCGTGAAGCAAACCGAGTTGTCTAAAATCAAGCTCGTTATATATCCGTCCTATGGTTGCAGCTCGCGCTGCGAGGTCCTGGTCCAGCTGCAACTTCGACCGATACACCGCCCGATTGTCATTAAGCTCTATCGACTTCTGTAAGTCATGCAGCGCCTCGACTGGCCGGTTCTCTGTCTGTTTGCGAATGGCATCATAGAACCAGGGGGTGGGGTCGTTGGGGTCGAGCTGCTTAACGAGGGCAAATTCGCTGCTCGCAAGCCCCCCGCGTTTCTCCTCGAAATAGGCCTTCCCGAGATAGCTCCTCACCAGGGAGTTATTCGGGTCGAGACTCGCGGCGTGCTCGATCTCGTGGGTGCCTTCGTTAAGGTTACCTTCACGGATTTTCGCAAGTCCTGCCCCGAGCCGGGGCAGCGGATCAGCGGAGTCGAGGGCGATGGCTCTACTGAAGGCGCGCTTGGCTTCATCGGTCTCGAACTGTGTGAGGTGGGCAAATCCCAGGATGGTCTGCGTGCGCGCAACCTCGGGGTTGAGTCGGGTGGCCTCCTTGGCGACGGTGAGTGCGGCATCGAGATGACCGCGGGAGAGCTCCAGCTCGGCGAGTCTTGCGTGAATGAGCGCATCCTCGCGGCTCAGTTTGAGGGCGTGTTTGATGTCTTCAAGCGCGAGGTCAAGGTCAAACGTGGCCTGGTGGGCATAGGAGAGCGCCACTTGCGCGACGGATGATTGTGGATGGGTGTAGATCCGGTATTGAATTGAAAAGCAATAAGCTACGCGATTTCTGAAGGTCATACATGACACTTTTGTAGGTAGGAAGGGGCAGGCTATCTCTGGGATAATGTGAGTTAGCG
>JBOIEG010001353.1:0-4395 GCA_050740915.1 Gammaproteobacteria bacterium
GTGCGCTGGCGGCCAGCGCCGACTTGATCGTCTCGGGCGATCCCGACCTGCTGAACCTCAAACAGTTTCTGAAGACACAAATCGTGACACCACGCGAAGCCAGTAAACGTGTGGCGAACTCATGACGCGCAGTGCGGAATGCGTCGATGCAAGACCTGACGCTCTCGCCTGACGCTGGGAAACAATGCCCATCCGCATATGTGGCCGGCTGACGCGCCGAAGAATCACCGGAACGGGCTTCGACAATGAGTCATTGCAAGGCCTGTCCCCGTTTCCCCCGGAAACCGGGTCCACGGAGGCGGAAAAGTAGCCCGGGATGAACGAGATTCTACTCTGACCCCGAACTCACTGTGACCCCGAACTCACTGACCCCGAACTCAAAGTCACGTAACTCTGAGACAAGATGAGCTCCAATCGTCATCAATCCCGCATCCTCGCCACCCTGCGCGACACGCTGCTCTACGCCACTCCTGACTGGCACTCTACAAGTCAACAATCCAACCGAATTACACCATGATTAACACAGTATGGGGCAGCACAGGTAAGCCTGTTTCGAGTAAACGGCTCGCTGAGATTCTCAGCGCGGAAGCCGACCTCGAAGGAACCCTCTACATTGGCTATCCAATCATCGGCACGCCCGAAGGCTCCTTTCCGATAGATGCGTTGCTTGTATCGCCGACCAAAGGTCTCATTTTGTTTAGTGTCGTCGAAGGCAAAAACCTCCCGGACTACGCCGAGGCGCAAGACGAAGGGTTCAATAAGATGCAAGCAAAGCTGCTCCAGCATCAGGCCTTGATTCGAAAACGAGAGCTGCTCGTCAAAATCCGCACCCTCACTTTTGCACCTGCCGTAACTCAACTGGACGGTCACGACGACGAGGACCATCTCCTTTGCAATGCAGACAATCTGGTGGCTGCTATCGATGACCTAGCTGGGTTCGACCCTGCGGTCTATCCTGCGCTGGTTTCAGTGGTGCAGGCAATTTCAACGCTTCGCCGGGGACGCAAGAAGCGCGAACTGCACAACCAGAATTCACGAGGCACCAAGATTAAGGCGCTTGAGGACTCTATTGCCAATCTGGACAGCCAGCAGAGCGCCGCTGTTGTAGAAACGTATGAAGGCGTTCAGCGCATTCGCGGGTTGGCCGGATGCGGTAAGACAATTGTTCTGGCATTGAAGGTCGCATACTTGCACGCACGGCATCCCGATTGGCTCATCGCGGTTACCTTCAACACACGCTCACTGAAAAAGCAGTTCGAGAACCTCATCACCACGTTTGTCCTCGAACAGGCAAATGAAGAGCCAGACTGGGACAAGGTCAGAATTTTGAATGCTTGGGGCGCTCCGGGTGGAATGGACCGCACGGGCATCTACTATGAGTTCTGCCGAGACCATGGCGTCGAGTATTTGGATTTTGGCGCGGCAAAAGTTCGCTTTGGATATGACAAGCAGTTTGAAGGTGCATGCGACCTCGCCCTTCAAGGCGTCAAACAATACGCGCCGACATACGATGCTCTCTTGGTCGATGAAGCGCAGGACTTCGCGCCCAATTTCTTGCTGCTCTGTTACGAATACCTCAAGGATCCAAAGCGCCTAGTCTACGCATACGACGAGTTGCAGAACCTCGGGAGCAGATCGCTCCCACCCGTCGAAGAAATCTTTGGCAAGAACACGGATGGAACACCCCGTGTCGTTATTCACACTCCTGGGACAGGAAAACCCAAGCAAGACATCATCCTCGACACTTGCTATCGCAACTCCAGGCCTGTTTTGTCCACGGCTCATGCTCTTGGATTTGGGATCTATCGCGACAAGGGCCTTGTTCAAATCTTTGAGAACAAGAACCTCTGGTTCGATATTGGCTATCAAGAGAACGATGGGGAAATCGAGGACGGCGAACTCGTCACACTGAGTCGCACACCAAAATCCAGCCCGGAATTCCTAGAGAAACACTCGCCACCGGAAGACTTGATTCAGTTCGAAGTCTTCGACACGCCCGAAGCACAAACTGCATGGCTCGTTGCGGAGATTAAACGAAATCTGACTGACGATGAGCTGATACCAGACGACATCGTTGTCATAAATCCCGAACCATTGAAAACGAAGGATGCAGTCGGAGAGGCCCGACGCACGTTGATGCAGATGGGAATCAACTCGAATCTTGCGGGCGTGACGACGATCGCTGATGTCTTCACCGAGCCGGGGACTGTGACCTTCACTGGTATCTTCCGCGCGAAGGGTAATGAGGCAGCCATGGTCTACGTGATCAATGCACAGGACTGTTTCGGCACGCTATTGCCAAGAGATGTTGCACGCGTCAGAAACCGCCTTTTTACAGCCATCACGCGCTCTAAAGCATGGGTTCGGGTTCTCGGAGTCGGAAAAGCGATGTCTGCGCTAAAGGAGGAATTTGAAAAGGCGAAGGCAGAGAATTTCGCGCTACGCTTCCGCTACCCGACCGAAGAGGAGCGGAAGGCAATGACGATCGTAAACCGTGACATGTCGAAAGCGGAGCAAGATCGAAGTGCTAAGCGGAGAAGCGACTTCGCCGACATTATTGCGTCGCTCGAGTCGGGTGAGAGTTTCATCGAGGACTATCCCGATAACCTCGTAAAGAAGCTCCAGGCCCTGCTGGCCAAGAAATCCAAGCCTCGGCGGAAATGACACCCCAGCAAACGCTCAAGCAGATCAAGGAACTCACGGAAGCGCTCGTCGGATTGAGCCTTTCGAACGAGCAGAATTTTCCAGCGACACACGGCAAAGCCAATGCGGCGTTTGAAATTACTGTGAGCACTGCCGCAGGCATGAGCGTTGCCTTAAAGAATGTGGCTTACCGCGACATTTATGGTGAACTGGAGAAGGCGCGGTGCTTCAACATTAAAATGCTGGATGGCGCATTGATTTCACTCCGCTACCGGTTTCGGGACGGAGTCATCTGCGAACATTCCCTTTCATACTTCCCGTCCCCTGACCTTGAACATTTTCAGAACGAGCCAGAGGTTTATCTGGAAGACGAGATTTACGCGGATGTCATCGCTAGAAATATCGTTCCTTTCCCTGTCCGTTTTGACTTCAGCAACGATCCGGCGAAGTTCCAGGACGTTCATCACCCGTATTCCCACCTAACGCTAGGCCAGTATGAGAACTGTCGAATACCAGTCTGTTCTCCCCTTGGTCCACTCGCCTTTGGAGGTTTCATTTTGAGGAACTTCTACAACACCGCTTTCCGCAAATACTCCGAAAAGGTTCCAGCGAGCAAGTTAGCCTTCGCCAATACAATCACGGCAAATGAACGGAAGATCCCACATGTTGTGTGCGGCGTGTAACTAGACCATGAGCGAAGAACCGTTGCCGCAATCCGAAATCATCATGTCCAGGGCGGCCTCGATCACTAGGCTGCGAACGATGTGTCCGAGCAGCGGCTCGCCCACCTCGGCGCTAGCGAAATGAATGCGGCCCGCTCCACCCGCGTCCCAGACGTGCATCTCGCGAAACACGCCGGACCGTTCGGCAATGATTTGCTGCCAGGCGCCGACGGCGCGGAGCACCTGCTCCGAGGCCCGCGTCAACGCCAGCACGCGCGCATCGGTATTGTCATCCGCGCTTACCACCGAGGGTGTCTCGCCGCTCTCGACGAGCGCGACCCTTAATCCGGCCGCCCCCAGGATCGCCGCCAGGGTTGCGCCGACCACACCCCCGCCGATGACGGCGATCTCGAAATCCGCCTCGCGATCACCTGGCCTGGCGCTCACAGCGGTATGCCCCGCCCGAGCCGCGGCAAAGCCCCGCCGAAACCCATGGCCCGCCGCACCAGTGTGCGTTTGAGGGCCCGGACCGGTGGGTGATGTTTTGCCCTTCGCCGCCGGCGTCGCCCATCCCATAGCCCTTTACGGTTTTGGCCAGGATCACCGTGGGTTGCCCGGAATTCTCCACCGCTAAGGCGTAGGCCGCATAGACCTTGTGCGGATCATGCCCGCCGCGATTTAAGCGCCAGATATCCGCATCCGTCATGTTCGCCACCATGGCCTTCAAGTCGGGGTACTTGCCGAAGAAGTGCTCGCGCACGTAGGCGCCATCGTTGGCCTTGTAAGCTTGGTATTCTCCATCCACCGCCTCTTCCATGCGCTGGTATAGCAAGCCCTGGGTGTCGCGGGCGATCAGGGGATCCCAGTACGATCCCCAGATCACCTTGATCACGTTCCAGCCCGCGCCGCGAAAGCTCGCTTCCAGCTCCTGGATGATTTTGCTGTTACCGCGCACCGGGCCGTCCAGGCGCTGGAGGTTACAGTTGACCACAAAGATCAAGTTATCCAGATGTTCCCGTCCGGCGAGTCCGATGGCCCCCATCGCCTCTGGCTCGTCCATTTCTCCATCCCCCATGAATGCCCAGACCTT
>JBOIEG010001354.1:0-1066 GCA_050740915.1 Gammaproteobacteria bacterium
AGTCGCAGTGGGGTGTATGTTGGGATGGTTAGACTTTCGATTCACACAGCTCGGCTGGCGCGCCTCGCATCCCAGCCTCGCTCGTTGGTATGTCGATTTTGCATTGAGGCCCGCCATGGTCGCGACCGAGTTCAAGGATGGATAGAAGTATAGCCAGCGGCTTAGATCATTTGAGCAATCCGGTCTTGCACGCTATAAGACCAAACCCGTCGCCAGGGTGGAGGTAACACTATGTCAGATCATGTTGCGTTAATCGTTGGCGTCGGCCCCGGCCTCGGGTCGGCGCTCGTCCGGCGCTTCGCGGCAGATGGCTTCCGAGTGGCCATCGCCGCTAGACGTGGAGACACACTTCAAGATCTCGCCAAGCGCATTGCGGGGCATGCTTACACCTGCGACGTATCGCAGGAAAGCGATGTGGCGGGGCTCTTTGCAGCCGTCGAGCGAGATATTGGTACACCCAACGTCGTTATCCACAATGCTAGTCGGCGATTGCGCGGACCGATCGATGCACTTAATCCAATAGAAGTCGAAAAAACGCTACGCGTCACGGCGCTGGGCGGATTTTTTGTCGGGCAAGCGGCGGCACGTACGATGATTCCCAGACGTAGCGGTTCTATCTTTTTCACCGGAGCGACGGCCAGTGTTCTGATGCAACTTTTCATCTCCTGGTTCCCGATGCTGCTCTTGATTGCGGTGTGGGTCTTCTTCATGCGCCAGATGCAGGACGGGATGGGCGGACGTGGGGCGATGTCGTTCGGCAAGAGTCGTGCGCGGCTGATGGGCGAGGACCAGGTGAAGATTACTTTCAGTGATGTGGCCGGGGTGGAAGAGGCCAAGGAAGAGGTGGTGGAGCTGGTGGAATTCCTGCGTGATCCCGGGAAGTTTCAGAAGCTTGGCGGGAAGATCCCGCGTGGGGTGTTGATGGTAGGTCAGCCTGGGACGGGCAAGACGCTCTTGGCGAAGGCGATCGCGGGCGAGGCGAAGGTACCCTTTTTCACCATCTCGGGGTCGGACTTCGTGGAAATGTTCGTGGGGGTGGGTGCCTCTCGGGTACGTGACATGTTCG
>JBOIEG010001355.1:0-3609 GCA_050740915.1 Gammaproteobacteria bacterium
ATTTATAAAACTACTACTACTACAAAGAGCCGAGTTCATATTTTGAACTGAGTCGATTATCAAGGACTTAGCAGCAGAGTTCAGATTTTGAACTCTGGCAGAGTTCATTTTTTGAACTGGGCCAGAGTTCACTTTTTGACAGACTTCGCTTGGATCCCGGGGCCGTCTCGGCGCCTGCTTTTTCGCCAAAGTCAGAGTCGGGAAGCAATCCTGCCGCAGTCCGAAGTAGCTTCCCTCTCCCTGGCCTGCGATGGCCGCTATGGCCTCCAGGCGCCGATCGGCCTGTGAGAGGGGAGAAGCACCAAGCACATCTTCCCCGGCTGCGATGGAGGTTTGCAGGCTCTCGAGCATCGCCTGAGCCACGGCGGCTACCCGCTGGTGGCGATGGCCCCTGGCACTCTGGAGGAACGCCATATAGCTGGGATCGAGGTAAGCCGTGCTTGCCAATGCCAAAGGCTCTTCATGCAGCGCATAGATGTTGCCGCGGTTGCGGCCGTTTTGATCGCGCACCCGGCGGCAGAGCGTTACCCAGCGCGTGATGCGCAGGATGGCGAGGGAGCGGGCGAGGGTGGCGCGGGACTGCACGTTGCAGCGGGCAAGAAGGGTGGGATAGGAAGGGAAGGCGGTCGCGCCCCTACCCTCGTGTTTCGCCCAGAGCCAGAGCACGGCGAAGACGCGGGAGTCCACGGGATCAAGCACCGGATCGAGATGAACCAGGGCGGGCATCGCCTCCTGCCAGCTGCTCAAGAAGAGAAGTCCGTTCTGCGGCGTGCGCTCGGATCTACCGCTTAAGATCTGGGCAGCGGCGGCCTCGATGTGGGCTTGAAGCGCCCGTGCTGCAGGACCGATCACGGCTTCAGCCGGCTTTGCGTCTGCACGGCTCTTGTTCATCGCTTAGCGTCGAGTGTCGCGAAGGTGGCGTGGCCAGGGCGCGAGATGGGTCACGAGCCATACCGTGCGGGGCGAAACCCCAGTCTCCTTGCAAAGAGCAAGGCACTCTCCGGCAGTCAAATCTTCCCCGTCTGGCTTACCGAGCGCTGTGAGCGCCTGCCAGATCACCGCCTCCTCGGCCTCACTCGGATCGGCCGGACGGCCGAGGGTGCGCATGAGCCCCAGCCTGCGGCCGTGCTCGGCATACTCAGCGGAGTCCATGCCAAAGAAGTGGTTCATGAGCGCAAGGGGGGCATCGAGCCGTAGAAGCTCATCCCGCACGGATTCTCGATCCCGGAGGCGACGTACGTGATCGATGAGACGGTAGAACAGGTCGCGGTCGATCGAGCCCTGGCGCAAGAGCGGGAAATGAGCCGAGCTCAGGTGCTCCAGATCGCTCAGGTAGAGGGAGGCGATCTCTTGCGTGTCGTGGCGATCGAGCCCTAGATGGGCGAGCGTTGCGTCATCACCTTCGGCCAGGCACTTGCCCAGGTACTGAAGGAGCGCGGCGTTCAGCTCGGCTTCTTTGCTTGGACGCATCATCGATTTCTCTCCCTAAAGCTCCCAGACCCTCTGTTTTCCGAGCCGCCGGCAGTGGGCCTGAAGCGCACGGCGGGTATCGATAAGCTGAAGGAGCAGCGTGTAGCTTCGATCCTCAACCACGGCCAGGAGCTCGCGCGCCAAGATATCGAGCGAGGGCGGAAAGCTCACCCGTGGCACTAAGGTTTGGGTTGAGGTCTCTTCATCGCCCTCGGAGATGGCCATGGCCGCGGGATAGATGCTCGCCTCCTCAAGGTGAGGCAGTGCGGGCGCCTGACCGAGCCCGTAGGGCCATTCTTCGGCGAGGGCGGCCAGCATCCACCACAGGGTCACGCATCTTGCTTCTTCAGCCGATTCCGGGCCCTCGCCAGCGAACAGGGGTATAGCGGGCAGATCTACCAAGAACCCACAGCCTTTGTTGGGGCAGGCCAAGATACACTCCCCGAGCGCGTTGCGCTGGGCGAGCTGCCGCGCCAGGGTCCACATGCGAGCCCTCAGGCTCTTCACATCCTGAGGCAAGCCGAGAGGGCTTGTCTTCGCTAGATCCAAACCTGTGGGTTCGAGCTCGGGCTCTTGCGCGAGACTTTCGTCCGCGTCCCTCCCGGATCCGAAGAGCCGGTCGAGTGTCTCCAGCCCATGGCCGGAAGGATCTTCCTCCGACGCAGCCGGTGATGGGGCCGGGACCCGGGTGCGAGACGGTTCCGAGAGTTCGGGTTGGGTTAACGGCTCCGGCGGCGGGGCGTCCGGTCCTGGGGCGCCGTGCTGCTCGATGAGCTCGAAGTCTGCCCGCACCTTGGCGAGGCTCTCGCCGCAGAGCTCGGCCACATGCGCCTCGATCTCGCGATGCACCAGATCGAGCGCCCAGTCCTCACAATCATGGCGGTTTAGGCAATTCAGGAATCCGCTCCGGGCCGCCTCGATGAGCGCTGGGTCGCACTTGCGGTGCTTCAGGAAGGCAGTGAGCGTCTTCTCGAGCTTGCGGATCTGATCGATGGCCGGGCGCCCCATGCCGGCGCGCAGCGCCGCGGGGATGACGGGGAGCAGCGCTTCAACGGCGTACTCGAGGCGCCCGATCGTCGGCTGATCGATGCCATACCCCTGTTCGCGCAGAAGCGTGGCGAGCTTGAGGGCCGAGAGTGGCCCGCCCGTCTCTTGCTCCAGCAGCCGGCGGAGCTGATGCACCGCGCGGGCCCGGTCGATAAAGATCAGCTCTCCGCGGGCGTCGTTCTCTACCAGATGCGCGATCAGCGTCGCGCTCTCGCTGATCCAAGGCTCGAAGAGACAGTAGATGGTCTTAAAACGCGGATCTGCCGTCTCCGCGTACAGCTCTTTTACGATCTGCAGCACGGTGTTGCCGCCTTCGGGCACCATGTAGTCGGGCTCACCCGGCCGTCGCGTGATGGGGAGCGACCCCGTAAATCCGCGGCTCGCTATCGAGAGCTTGATGTGATCGTAGGCCTCGTTGGGTTCCTGCCGAGGGTTGCGATCGTAGGGGCGAATGCGCTCCAGCGGGACCGCCATGGGCGTGGGCTCGATGGGATCGGCCTCCTTGAGCTCCCGATTTTTCCCGAAGAACCCCTGCTGGAGGGTTTGCAAGCGTTCTTCGAGACTCGGCCGCTCCTTGCTCACGGCTTCGAGCTCCTTGGGGTATCGTCGGGGGAGAGAGTCACTGCCTTGAGCCCGATCGGGAGCTCGCGGACCAGGCTGAGCAGGAGAGCGCTCGGGGTGGGGCCATGGCGCGTGGGGTGGAACACGGTATTGCCGCCCTCGGCAACCATGAGCATCTCATCGCCGGGGCGTCGCGTGATCGGCCGTGTCCCGCGGAAACCGCGCTGGCGCAGCGAGTGCTTGATGAGCTTATAGGCCTGGTTACGCTCGCGCCTAGGATTGCGGTCGTACCCCTTGATCTGGTCCATCCCCACCCGCATCGGGGTGGGTTCCGGCGGATCGGGGGAATGGGGTTGCCGCAGCAGTGCCACCCGCTCTTCGATGGTGTCGGATCGCATGCTCATACGCTATCGCGCTGGGAAAAGCTCGGCGCATCTTGCAGGGTGAGAGTCCCTGTCGGGTAAGGGCTAGCCACCCACCCGTATCGAGTGTTGCGTCTGTGGAGGAGTCGAGGGAGCGACGAACGAAACA
>JBOIEG010001356.1:0-2358 GCA_050740915.1 Gammaproteobacteria bacterium
TCCCCCAATCGCTTTCGCGCAACGAGCAAGCGCTCGCCACGATGTACCTCAAAGGACTCGATCACGAGATGCAGCAAGCGCTGCTTGACGAGCTTGGGGAGAAGATCCAATTCCAGGCCAAAACGCCCCACCGTGTGCGCAACGCCATCGGCTTTCTGTGCTGGATGTGTAACGAGGCGAAGGTAGGCCGCCCTCCGCTGACCAGCGCTTACTTGAAACACCGTGAACGCCGAGATCGCGAACGTGTCCTGCAAGCGCACATCGAAGCGGAGCAACGCCGGTTAACGGAGTTAGCACTGCGCCAGGCGGCTCTACGCATGACTCGCCTTCACGCAACGATTCGCATTGCTCGCCCACCGCTACTGGTGCAGCCTGCACCACAAGCACTGGGCGATAGTAGCCCACCGCTACTGGTGCAGCCTGCACCACAAGCACTGGATATGGAAAATACCTTCGTAGATGGTGTAACGGAATCCCTGTGCGAGCTAACCCGCCGCCGTACCTACGCTAACCGGATTAGCCGTAACACCGCGCTCTTGAGTCGCCATGTGCTCAGGGTCGGTTGTCCTCCGGAAGGGTACGCTGAATGTACCCGGCGACGTGGCGCTAAAGAGCTTGGCTTAAGCGTTTCCGAGTTTCGCACCGCACTCGATACCCTGCGCCTGTGGGGTTGGATCGAACGGCGGCCGCGCGTTCCGAATACCGGTGGTCACTACCGCTTAACGCGTCAGTTTGTTGAGGTGGTCAGGCGTGATGATGTAGCCCTTTATCACGTGATCCGAAACAGGCTGCCAATGGTTTTCGACGCAGAGCAAGATTCAGGCGAGAAAGCCAATGAGGCGATGGGCGACTCGTACTTGCGGCAAGCGTTACAAGCGCTCACCCTCGCTCAGCTGATGCATCGGATATTCGAACTGAATCGAATTCAGCGCGAGCATTATCGCCGAGCCTATAACAAGGGCACCCTGCGGAACGTCTGTACGATGCTCTATTGGTTGCTGCAAGAGGTGGAGCGAGATCTGGGGAAAGTGGCCCCCATCTCCTTGCGGTCTCTCTGCAAACAGACGGGACTCGTTTTTCACACGGCAAAGCGGGCGCGCGACCAGCTCGTGGCCTGGGGTTTACTGACACAGGAGGGCGATGTTTATCATTTGAATCACCAACGATTGGCCGACATACTCGAGGGGGAAGATGCCGGACTTCCTTCCCCATCCGTGCGCGCGCCTTTGCAAGCCCCATGGACGTTTAAAACCCATAGGACAGTTGCTTCCGAAGGTGATGAAACCACAGGCGCATGTCCCATCTCACCTGAACAAAAGCTCCATGACGACCACGCGGCGTGATTGCGATGAGCTACCAGCATCAGCGGATATTGTACCAGGCGCCCTGCGCAGCGAAGTCTGGCTCACGCTCCAGACCCGCCATGCCCAGCAGGTGTTTTCGGGAAGAAGACCGAGCGCCGAGAAACACTACATCATCGGGCTCACACGCTTCGGCGCTATCCTCTCCCAGATCCAGATCTGCGTGTATGCCGATGACCCGTACGCGGATTGGTGGCTGGTCAAGGTCGAGGAAGCTCTGCAGCAGGCCTCCCACGAGGTCACGGTACTGCGCCAGGCGATGGAGCAACGACTTCAAAACACTCCGGGGATAGAGGTCAAGATCGCCGAATCGCTTAATCCCGTGCGGGTGCCCTTGCAGTTTCGCAATCCCTTTGCGTATGCCGCGGCACGCATCCTCGCGGACTTCGATCTGTTGGTTCGTGGCGTGCTGACCGCCAGACACATCGGGCTCATGGACCGGCGGGAAGCCGAGCGCTGTATTGTTCTCGGCGGCCGCGCGCTGCGCCGGGCGATGGGCGCCGCCCTTGGCTACAAGTACGAGGGGGTGAAACGGCACGATGTCTACGAAGGCAACGCCAAGGCGCAACAGGCTGAGGCACGCATGGGTGTGCTGCCGCCGGACGTGCTCGATGGGACACGGCGCGCCCGGCATGCTCCCGAGCGGCGAAAGCCAACCGCTACCAAGTTCGGAGGCTTCCGCGGCTGGCGCGACTGGAAGGCGTCGGAACCGTCGCCATGACGCCGGTCCTGTAACTATCGCTCCGTTGTGCGCGTTCATGCAGGGCGCTCAGCGGGCGTGGAACCGGCACTGGGTGGGGTAGAGAATTTGCGTGACAGCAATGGTTCGGTTGTATAAACTTCCTTTCTACTAGTAAATTAAACAGCTATCGAAACGGTAGCCCCTTCCCCGGTTTCTAACCGGGCAAATCGCTCCGCTTAGGCGTTGTAGCGTCTTGCATCGGGATGATGCATGCTCTTAACGAATCCGGCAGGGAAGCTTGCCCAGGGGGTGCCA
>JBOIEG010001357.1:0-5538 GCA_050740915.1 Gammaproteobacteria bacterium
GAGCGAAGGGAGGTCGCGTTCCGCCGGAGCGCAGGAACCGCAGTGTATATTGAAATACATGAGGATTCCGAGCACCGCCGGAACGCGAGATCCCGAGCGCAGTAGGTTTTTTCACAAACTCTGAGGACATATAATGGGCACTGCGATTAAGTAAGCTCTGAACAAGTCTCAGTCCGTTCGCCCTGATGCCTGTCCTGAGCTCCTGAGGTATAGAAGGGCAAAGGGTATAGAAGGGCAAACGGTCACGATAAAAATCAAGGCATTACTCGTTCATACTTCGATACCTCAGTACGAACGGGTAACTTGTTCAGAGCTTTCTTAATTCGAAGTGTCCGGCGGTATAGGGATAGGCCGCGCATTTTGCAAACAAGTCACTGTTTGCAAAATGGAGCAACGCAAAAACCCCATTTTTTGCGTTGCGATCGGAAAATTCCACGGATGGAATTTTCCGAAGTGCCCTAATTTCAACACATCATGCTACCCAACAAGGCCAGACGACAATGAACGAATTTGACCATTGCGTATTGGGGGAGACTGCGGAGTTGTTCCGCGTTGAGAGCAGCGAGGAGTTGCGCAGGGCGTCGTTGCGCATGGTCGAGCAGTGCAGGCGGCAACTGGACCTGGTTAGCCGGCACCTCGACCCCGCCGTTTACGATAGTGCTGAATTCCAGGATGCGCTTAAGCGCCTGGCGCTACGCAGTCGCCATTCGCAGATCCACATCGTGATCCTGGATCCGCAGCCGCTGGTCAGCGAGGGCCATAGGGTCCTGGACTTAGCCCAGCGCCTGAGCAGCTTCGTTCACTTGCGGACAGCGGCCGAAGAGCACCGACATTTCAATGAGGCGTTTCTAGTCGCGGATTCCACGGGGGTGATCTATCGCAAGCTCTCGGATCGCTTTGATAGCACGGTAAATTTCAATGACAGATCGGAGGCCCTAGAGTTACAGCGGCGCTTCGAGGAGATCTGGGACAAGGCCGAGCCCGATCCCAACTTTCGCCGTCTCGATTTGATGTGACGGAGATCAAGCGCTACCGCGGCGGGGCGGCTGTTTCCGCTTTTCGCCTCGAGCGGGTACGCGAAACCTTGTCAAAGGCCCTGCCCGATGTTTCGCAGGTGTTCGCCGAGTGGGTGCACTTCGCGCGGCTGAGCAGCCCGCTGACCGGGCCAGAAGAGGAGCGCCTTACGAGCTTGCTCGGTTACGGTGGTGCGGCGCTCGAAGCGCCACTAGAGGCCCAGTTGCTGCTCGTTGTTCCGCGCCTTGGCACGGTGTCGGCTTGGTCCAGCAAGGCGACAGATATCGCCCACAACTGTGGCTTGACCAAGGTGTTGCGCCTGGAGCGGGCCACTGCTTGGTATATCACGCCGGCGGGACGATCGCAGGATGGCGAGCTCGTTTGGGAAACCCTCCCAGCCTATGTGCACGATCCCATGACCCAAACCGTGCTGCCCGATTGGGGGGAGGCCGAACGGCTTTTCCAGAGCGCCTTGCCTCGCCCTTTGACCACCGTGCCGTTTAGCACTGGCGGGCGTCAAGCGCTGTTCACAGCGAACACCGAGCTGGGGCTCGCGCTCTCTGATGAGGAGATCGATTTCCTCTCGGAGCACTTCTCTGCCCTGGGAAGGGATCTGACAGATGTGGAATTGATGATGTTCGCGCAGGTGAACTCCGAGCATTGCCGCCACAAGATCTTCCACGCCCAGTGGAGGGTGGATGGACAAATCCAAGACCGTTCGTTGCTCGCGATGATCAAGCACACCCAGGCGCAACATGCAGGCGGGGTGCTCTCGGCTTACGTGGACAACGCCGCCGTGACCAGCGGGTATGCGGCCAGTCGCTTCTTCCCGTCGCCCGAGGATGGGCGATATCGATACCTATCCGAGCACGTGCACATCCTGGCCAAGGTAGAAACCCACAACCACCCCACGGCGATCTCTCCCCACCCGGGTGCGGCGACCGGGGTCGGGGGGGAGATCCGCGATGAAGCGGCGACAGGCCGAGGGGCCAAGCCCAAGGCGGGGCTGACCGGTTTTTCGGTGTCCAACCTGCGCATCCCGGGATGGGGGCAGCCGTGGGAGCAGGACTACGGTAGGCCCCGTTGGCAGGCTTCGGCGTTGCAGATCATGCTGGAAGGACCGATCGGCGCCGCTTCCTTCAACAATGAGTTTGGCCGTCCCGCATTGTGCGGATATTTCCGCTGCTTTGAACAGACGCTAGAGGGAGCGCAACAGATCCGCGGCTACCACAAGCCGATCATGCTCGCCGGCGGGATGGGGAACATACGCCCAGAGCACATCGCTAAGCTTTCCCTTAGCCCTCAAGCCAAGGTCGTGGTTTTGGGCGGTCCCGCCCTGTTGATCGGCTTGGGCGGAGGCGCCGCCTCCTCCATGGCGGCCGGAAGCAGCGATGAAGCGCTGGACTTCGCCTCGGTACAACGGGATAACGCCGAGATACAGCGGCGTTGTCAGGAGGTCATCGATTGCTGTTGGAGCCTGGGAGAGGAAAACCCCATCTTATCGATCCACGACGTGGGAGCCGGTGGTCTGTCGAACGCGGTGCCGGAGCTGCTTGCCGCGAGCGGCCGTGGCGGCTCATTCGCGCTCAAGGAGATCCCCTCTGCCGATCCCGGACTGTCGCCGCTCGAGCTGTGGTGCAACGAGGCACAGGAGCGTTATGTGCTCGCCATCGCTGCCCAATGCCTCTGGCTTCTTGAGCGCATCTGCCAGCGCGAGCGTTGTCCGTACGCCGTCATCGGAGAGGCTACGGCGGAAGCCTGCCTACGATTGAGCGACGGCCCCGGTGGGCTAAAGCCTATCGATATCCCCATGCGCGTGTTGTTCGCTGACCCGCCAAGGCGCCATATCGCGGTGGATTCCAAGGTTAAATGTATTCCGAACTTGCATCTTCCGGAGATAACTATCGCGCAAGCCGCCGAGCGAGTGCTTCGGCTTCCTACCGTTGCCGATAAGCGCTTTCTGATAACGATCGCCGATCGCAGCGTCTCGGGACTGGTGGTTCGCGATCAGATGGTGGGTCCCTGGCAGATTGCGGTCGCCGACTGCGCGGTCACGGCCAGCTCTTTTCGAGGCTTTACCGGTGAGGCGATGGCCGTGGGTGAACGCACCCCCGTTGCCCTGCTCGACGCCCAGGCCGCGGGGCGGCTCGCAGTCGGTGAGGCGATCACCAACATCGCCGCCGCTCGGATCCTTAAGCTCAGCGACGTGATCCTCTCCGCTAACTGGATGGCCGCCAGTGGTCATGGGGAGGAAGACCGACACCTATTTGACACCGTGCGGGCGGTGGCGATGGAGCTGTGCCCCGCCCTAGGCCTGTCTATACCCGTGGGCAAAGACTCGCTATCCATGAAAACGGTGTGGCAGGAAGGAGGTAGAGAGAAATCCGTGGTCGCACCCCTTTCCTTGATCGTCTCTGCGTTTGCGCCGGTGGCCGATGTGCGCCTATCACTCACGCCACAACTCAGGACCGATGCCGGGGAGACCGATCTGCTCCTGATCGATCTGGGGCGGGGCAAGAACCGACTGGGCGGCTCTTGCCTCACCCAGGTTTACAACCGAGTGGGTGGTTTGCCCCCCGATCTCGATCGGCCAGAAGACCTAAAGAGCTTCTTTCGTTGCATTCAGTTGCTGAACGAGATGGGCTTGCTTTTAGCCTACCATGACCGCTCGGACGGTGGCTTGTTTGTGACCCTCTGTGAAATGGCGTTGGCAGGGCGTGCGGGGGTAGCGGCCGATCTCGGCGACCTGGGCAGCGACCCGCTCGCGATCCTCTTCAGCGAAGAGCTGGGCGCCGTCATTCAGGTGCGGCGCGAAGATACGCCGGACGTACTAAGACTGTTCCGCTCCAGCGGTTTGGAAGGACAAACGCATTTCTTCGGGCGTGTGCAGCCCGATAAGCGGATCATTCTCGCCTTTCAGAGCTGCGAGGTATACGCCCAAGACCTGATGCCGATCCAAGCGCTGTGGTCCGAGTGCTGCTATCAGATGCAGGTGCTACGAGACCATCCCGGATGCGCGCGGCAGGAGTATGAGGGACTCCAGGATCGGCAAGATCCGGGCCTAAACCTCGCACTGAGCTTCGCGCAGTCAGCCGTTCCTTTGGTCAGCCGGGGTGCGAAGCCCAAACTGGCCGTTTTGCGCGAACAAGGGGTCAACGGGCAGGTGGAGATGGCGGCGGCCTTCGAGCGTGCGGGGTTTGACTGCATCGATGTGCACATGAGTGATCTCATCATGGGCCGCAGTACGCTCACGGTGTTCCAAGGGCTGGCCTGTGGTGGCGGCTTTTCCTATGGCGATGTTCTGGGCGCGGGCGGCGGCTGGGCAAAATCCATCCTTTTTAACGCCCGTGCCCTGGAGGAATTCTCCCGCTTTTTTGTGAGACTCGATACATTTACCTTGGGTGTGTGCAACGGTTGCCAGATGCTCGCTCAGCTTAAAGCCCTGATCCCAGGCGCCGAGGGTTGGCCGGGTTTCATCCGCAACCAATCGGAGCAGTTTGAGTCCCGGCTGGTGATGGTGGAGGTGCTGGACTCCCCTTCCATCCTTCTGCAAGGAATGGGGGGGTCTCGTCTTCCGGTCGTGGTAGCTCACGGAGAAGGTCGGATCGCGAGCACACGCGGCGAGCAGGGCGATGACCTTTTGCAACAAAAGCTCGCGACCCTGCGCTTCGTCGACAATTACGGAAAACCGACCGAGCGCTACCCGGCCAATCCGAACGGTTCCGGCGCAGGGATCACCGGCCTCACCACGCGGGACGGGCGCGTGACCCTCCTCATGCCCCACCCGGAGCGCCTGTTCCTCAGCAAGCAATACTCCTGGCTGCCCCCGGATTGGCGGTATGAAGAAGGGCCCTGGATGCGTTTGTTTCATAATGCCAGGCATTGGGTTGCGAGCGCTTGAGTCGCTGAAGGGTCCCAGGCGGGAAAGGCCACCACGACGGTTGGCGATTTCGCTCGATGATCCGGATGAGGGCTCGTTGACCGAGGAACACAAGCGGCGTTTGCTTGAGAAAGGGAAGAAGGTGAGGGACGCGGTGCTTGGCGCGAGTCCGAAATGGGGTTAGCCGACGCTTGATACGGCTGGATTTTGCGTCTATGTTAAACGGTAGTCAAGTATTTTGCTTTGTGGGCGATGCCTAGACTGGCTTTGGGGTAACTTACGATGGATGCTGATAAAAGATGGCTGCGGACCACGATCCTGCTCCTCGGCGCGGTCCTTTTCACGGGGTGCGCCACAACCAATGGTTTGATTCCCTTTACCCACGACCTACGTCATATTCACGGCTTAAAGAACGAAGACTTAATGAAGCTGCAGTATTATCTAGTGTAGTGTCCCTTAAATAACTTTACAGTTAAGCCGCCTTCTTTTTCCCTCGGGGCAGGGTGGATCCGGGCTCGATCTGCTCCATCTTGACCCGCGCCCGCTCGATCTTCTTGATGATGTCCTCGACGGTGGCCGTCCAGATGAAGGGCTTGGGATTTTGGTTCCAGGCTTGCGTAAATTCCTCGATCGCCTCTTTTAAA
>JBOIEG010001358.1:0-8426 GCA_050740915.1 Gammaproteobacteria bacterium
CTCATCGACCGACGGCGGCAGCAGGTAGGGTGTGTCACGATCGCATTGACGGAAGTGGCTCATGCACGCTCGCTCATTGAATCCATTGCCGATCCGATCGGTTTGCACATCAAAAGTTCCGCCTTAATTCCGACAGGCTCCTAGGTCAATAAGAATTCCAACAGCGCTTTTTGGGCATGTAGCCTGTTCCCCGCCTCATCCCAAACGACGCTTTGTGGTCCGTCTATGACCCCCGCACTGACTTCTTCCCCTCGGTGCGCGGGCAAGCAGTGCATGAATAAGGCCTGTGGATCAGCCAGTGACATCAGGGTTTCATTCACTTGATATCGACTAAACGCTAGTCGCCGTCTCTCGGCTTCCTGCTCCTGACCCATGCTGGTCCACACATCGGTAACTACTAAAGCGGCGCCCTTGACCGCCTCCTGGGGATCATCGAAAAGCACCGCCTGATCACCTGCTCTCGCCAACACCGCGGTATCGGGCAAGTGCGACATAGGGCTCGCGATATGCAGTGTAAACCGGTACCGTTTAGCGGCATCGATATAGGAATGGCACATGTTGTTGCCGTCGCCAAGCCAGGCAACGGTCTTCGACGCGATCGAACCCCGGTGTTCGAAATAGGTCTGCATGTCCGCCAACACCTGGCAAGGGTGAAAGGCGTCCGTCAATGCGTTGATGACCGGCACCCTGGACGCCGAAGCGAAGCGCGCCAGTTCGCTGTGGACAAAAGTCCTGACCACTAGGCAATCCACCATCCGGGATAACACTCTTGCCGTATCTTCCAGGGGTTCGCCACGGCCTAGCTGGGTGTCGCTGGAAGACAAGAAGATGGCTTGGCCACCAAACTGAGCCATCGCCGTCTGAAACGAGACCCGTGTGCGTGTCGAGGCCTTCTCGAAAACCATGGCTAGGACACGGTTTTTCAAGGGTTCATATATCTTCCCCGCCGCGTGCATCCTTTTCAGCTCAATCCCTCGTTTGATCAAACCAAGTAGCTCATCTGAAGAAAGATCCCGCAAGGTGAGGAAGTCGCGCTTGGCCATAACCGGCGCTAATCATCCGCCGCTTGGCGTAACTGGACAACCAGAGCCACTACGGAATCGACGATCTGGTCTGCCTCAGCCTCTGACAAGATCAACGGCGGCAGGAGACGGATAACCCGTTCTGCGGTGACGTTTATCAACAATCCCGCCGAGAGAGAGAGCGCCACCAACTCCATACAAGGGCGATCGAGCTCAATCCCGATCATCAATCCTTTGCCCCGGACCTCTCGCACCACCGGAAGATCCTGGAACGCGTCTTGTAACCGCGAGAGCATGCGCTGGCCTAGAAGCTTGGCGCGCTCAGCCAAGCGCTGTTCTTTCAATACGCTAATCGTGGTTAAGGCCGCACGGCTAGCCAAAGGATTTCCACCGAACGTGGACCCATGACTCCCGGTCTGTAACACCGTTGCCGCGATACCTCTCGCTAAACAGGCGCCAATAGGTAGTCCGTTTCCCATCCCCTTAGCAAGGGCGACAACGTCTGGGCGTATGCCTTCATGCTGAAACGCAAACCACTCTCCTGTCCGACACATTCCTGTCTGCACTTCATCCAACATCATGAGCCATCCTTGTTCCTCGCAGATCGCGCGCACGGCTGATAAATAACCACTGGCCGGAATCACGACACCCCCCTCCCCTTGAATGGGCTCTAGCAGCACGGCCACGACATCGGGACGGGTTCTGGCAATGGACGTCAGCGCCTCGGCATCGTTAAAGGGCACGCGCACGAAACCGGAAACCAACGGCTCAAAACCCGCTTGCACTTTACGGTTACCGCTCGCGCTTAGGGTCGCCAAGGTGCGACCGTGAAAGCTTCCCTCCATCACCGCGATGGCCGGGTTGCGTACAAATTTCGTTCGGCCATAAGCCCTAGCGATCTTGATCGCCGCTTCGTTCGCCTCGGCCCCGGAGTTGCAGAAGAAAACGCGATCCATTTCCGCCAGTCTGGTCAAAATCTCCGCCAAGGCGTTCTGAATGGGGATCTCATAGAGATTTGATGTGTGAAGGAGCTTGTGCGCCTGCTCGCTGATCGCCTGCGCCACCACCGGATGCGCGTGGCCTAGCACGCATACCGCCACCCCACTGACGGCATCGAGATATTTATTTCCCGCCAGGTCCCAAAGCCACGCCCCCTCACCTCGTTCGAACGCTACCGGAAGCCTTGCATAGGTGGCCATCAGATGTGAGGACATCGGGTGTTATTCTCTAGCCGAACGGAATAAACACCCGCCCGGCGATGTGACATGGACCTTTATTATAAGGGCACTTCGAATTAATCGAAGTGCCCATAATTAAGGAGTGGATAAGCAGGATCAATGCTGGGTGCGGGCAGCGTGGGTTTTGCCGAGTGAAGGCGGATTAGAAAAGCCCGTGCAAAAACCAGCGTCTGGCGCCATTAAGCTCTCGGTATATCCACAAGCGTACTCCATCTGCATCGAGAGCGACAAAGTAATCGCGTGAGACTGGCTGACCGTCCCACCAACCGCTTTCTATACGCTCGCACTCCGTGATCACCAGGGGTCGGCCACGAAACAGCGGCTGGCCGCTCTTAACCCTCAACGCCACGGGCCGTGGCACCAACCACAGGGGTCGGGTTTTGAGCTCGCACGCCTCGCTACTCTCCTGCCCCGGTAGACAGGCGCGCCAGGCACGTTCCGGACGATGGTCGCTGAGGATCCCTAGCCCTTGAATCGCATCCGAACCGAGCCTAGCCTTCAGGCGATCGAACAAGCCATCCAGACGCACCGCCACCAATGCCGATGTCTTCTCGATGCAAACCTCCTTTCTCGCACGGGCGAGTAGCGTTGCCGCTAGCGGCGTCGGCGCCAAGGCCGCGTGGAGCCGGTACCCCAGGCCTGCAACACCCCCACGCACGCGCTCGAGCAAGGATCGGGCACCACCGAAAAGGAATAAACTGCCAGCGACTTCCAATAAAAGATCGTTAGGCGGTGAGAGACTGATTGTGGAGGTGAACTGTCCGCACCACAGTGCGATGCGCTCTAGCGCCAGTCTTTCGGCCTCTTCATCTCGCGCCCAGACCCGTAAACCTTTCGCCAAGCTGTACGCCGCGCCCATCGGCATATCTGGATGAATACCTAGGCTTTGAGCTACCGGGTTTCCGAGTAAGACGCGCTGCTCGCGTCCATGACCAACCCAGACCACAACGGGGCAAGCTTCCGAATCGGTTGCCTTATATATCTCCAGGGGAAGCTGGGGCAAATGAATATTCAACCAAAGGGAGCGCATTGAGGTCTTCCCTGTTAACGAAGATCACCGATTTAGGAAAGCGAGCGCATCAGATCATCGCCCACTTCTCAAGCAGGGGAAATCGCTCTGAACGAACAAGGTACGCACATGGTGATACTTGCGGGCTAACTCGACAGCCCCACCGGCCTCGCGATCTACTAAGCCGATGATGCCTACGATATCGTAACCGGCCCCTTCAAAAGCTTCGCATGCCTTAAATGTTGAGCTGCCCGAGGTGATTACGTCATCGATCACCACAATCCGGGTGCCGCGGGGGAGTTGGTTCTCAATTTTATTTCGGGTGCCGTGTTTCTTTGGCTCCTTGCGCACGATAGAGCCATGCCGCGTCACGTGGCCTGTCTCAAAAGCCTGCAGCACTACGGCAGCGACGATGAAGTCCGCCCCCAGGGTGAGCCCGCCGATGGCCGCGGGCTTTGTGGGCAGCTCATCGATTTCGCGCAAGACCTCCTTGGCGATAAGAGAAAGACATTCCCCGTCCAGGGTAGCGGCTTTACAGTCGAAATAGAATGCAGAGGGCTCACCCGAGCTTAGGATGAAGTCCCCCCTGATCAAACACTTTTTTTCGATCAGTTGGCGTAGCCGTTCACGACCCGAAGGCATAGCGGTGTCTCCCGCGACGCTTGGGTTCTTCACATCTTAGGAAACCTCAGCAAAAACCACGCTTCTTTCGACTCTGAAAGATCCCTCGCATAGGCTTCTCAGATCTCCTTATTTAACCGGAAACATATTGGTACAGCCAGGTCTCCGTCAGAGTGCGTTCCCCGAGCCGCAAATAGCAACGCAGATCAACCGGCTCTCCACCCTCACTATAGAGATCAAAGGAGGCCCGCCAGCGTGGAGTCCCAACGACTTTAAGCGCGACTGCGTTGTCGATTGTACCATGTGATGCGGTGACAACGGTTTTCACATCGTATCGCTGTTCCAAATCCCTTAACGGTCCACCGACGAAATCGATTACAAACTTACGTGTGTCTTTGGGCCGGGGCTGACCGGGAATGCCTCCGATACCGATCCGCGTGTGCCTCACCCTACCCACGACATCGGGCGGATAGGGTTTTACCCCGACCCAGTGCAGTCGGTAGTTGAAGGAGCGCTCCGCACCGGTCTGCAGCGCTGCTTTTGGCAGCCAGTAAGCGACGATGTTGTCATGGATCTCATCGTTGGTCGGGATTTCAACCAGCTGCACCGCGCCTTCGCCCCAATCCCCAAGCGGCTCCACCCAAACGCTCGGACGACGATGGTAGAATGCCCCGTCGTCTTCGTAGTTGTGAAAAGCGCGGTCACGCTGAAGCAGACCGAACCCCTTCGGATTGCGGGTAAAAAAGGAGTTTGTGCACACTGTTGAAGGGTTGTTCAGCGGTCGCCAGATTCGCTCACCATTGCCATTCCAGATCGCAAGCCCATCGCTGTCATGGATCTCAGGGCGCCAGTCGAGCGCCTGCTGCCGATTATTTTCCCCGTACCAGAACATGCTGGTCAGCGGCGCTACCCCTAGCCGCTCGACCGCGCTGCGCAGGTATAGATCAGCACGCACATCGATGGTCACGGCGCTTCCCTTACTGCAGTCGAAACGATACGCGCCGCTCAGACTTGGGCTTTCGAGCAGAGCGTAGATCGTGATCCGTTCTTCCCCCGCTCGGGGGCATTGCAACCAAAACGTGCTGAAATGCGGAAACTCCTCTGGTGTCGAAAGGCCGGTGTTGATGGCGAGACCTCGCGTTGAGATCCCGTACTGGTCAAGCTCGCCCGAGCTTCGGAAGTAGCTGGCCCCCTGAAAGGCGAGCCAGTCGGTTTTTCCGTTCCCAGCAGGGTTCATCACCCGAAACCCGGCAAAGCCCAAGTCGGGCGGCATTGCCTTACTGAACCGTGTATTGCCAAACTCGAAGAATTCCGTGCTATACAGGATCTCCCGAGCCATACCGTCCTCTAGCACATAGAGTCTGACCGGTACTTTGACGTAACGGCCGAGGTGAAAAAGCTGGACCGTAAAGGGCACCCGGCGACCTGCCCAGAGCGCCCTATGCGATCGGAACCGGATTTGCTGATAGGCGTCGAAGTCGATGCGGTCGAGGATGTCCGGGTAGCGGATCGTTGGCGCTTTGTAAGATCGACCGGCGAGCGCTTTGGCCTTGCTGCGTAACCAGTCAAAGTCAAAGCTCTGCGCATGACCAAACTCGATTTCCCTTGCGCTCGCTTCCCTCACTGCCAAGGCACTGGTCGCGACAGGAAGCAAAGCACACACGGCCTCTAGGAACTGGCGGCGACTGGGCACCCGGTCTCCTCTTCTGTCAGTTAATTAGACTGATGTCGCCTGGCAGGGATCGTGGGAACTGCGAAGACCAGGGAGGGAGCTTACTGCGACAAGTGCACGTCCTGGCGCGTCTCGGCTACCGCGCGGGCGTTCTGGATAGCTCCAGCCGCGCTCTGGAGCGGGAAACGGGATTCGAACCCGCGACCTCTACCTTGGCAAGGTAGCGCTCTACCAACTGAGCTATTCCCGCCCATCGATCCAGCTAATTGTAGTCGGCAAGCCCAGGCTGTCAAGCACGCTGAGCGGAGCGAACCGGTAACCGCTTATGGCACGGAGAGCTGAGAACGCTCGGCGATCTGCTCTGATCCCGCTGTCGATCTTTTTACCTGCCACGCCCCTGGGCATCCGTTAATATCTTTCCACGTACCGCCTCCGTCGTTATTGGAGAACACGCCTTCGAAAGTCGCAGCATCATATCCCTCGTAAGTGAATTTCCCGCTCATTTCCCCCCCTTCGTCGATGTTGCCCTCGAGAACATAAACATAGCCCGAATTGTCGGTGAGGTCACCGGTGATACTGTTTCCTTCTATGGTAATTGTCCCGGTGCCCTTGCCATAGCCGCAGTTCTCGTCTTGCCCGGGAAAAGCGGTCTTGGTGCTCCCTGCCACTTGCCATGCGCCGCTAAATTTTGTTCCGACGGCGCTCGCGTTGGCCGTGGTATCAGCGTTTATGTCACTGCACCCGTTCACCAGAGCACCCGCCATTAATTGGAGAGATAGGACTGCGATTGTTCTTTTCATTACTTTGCCTTGCCTCTTTTTATCGGATCGAAACACAACCACGGCGGCCGATCATAAGAGACGATTCCCTTGATACTCAAACCGCCACCTGGCTCTTATTAGCCAAAGCCATGGGCACTTTGTAGATATCGAAATGACCGGAGGCGTCATAAGTTTTATACATCTCATTGAACTCATACATCCACACGCCAAAAAACAAGGCCAGGTCTATGCGTTCGGGCCGATGCACTAAAGTCCACTTAATCAGCTTCCAGAAATGACCCCGTTGCTCGCCTCGGATCCCGACCCAAAAGATGATGCGGGCAAGGATCCCAAGGTAGCGAAACACGGTCCCCAAGTGCCTCAATTCCCACCCATAAGCGCCGCTATCCTGCCGGTCTTTTTGGTAGTCGCTAAGAAACCGCATCGCGCGTTCGCAAACATGCTCGGGCGAATAGATGTGCTTTAACACCTTTCGGTAGCCTTCACTCAGCAAGCGAGCGTCCATTTTCGGAACGATGTTCGTTTGGCTTTCATGAAAATCGAATTCATAGATCAAGCGGCCTTCGCGTTTCATGCGTTCATAAAGCCCCGTTCCGGGCGGCGCTTTGAGCACGCTGACGCCTGCGATGACGATCCCGCTGTTCTGAATAAAATCGATCTGACTCTGGAAGATCGATGGTGTGTCGGTGTCGAAACCGACGATAAAACCTGCGGTGACAATAAAGCCCGCTCGATGCAACAGGCGTACGTTTTGCAGCAGGTTGCGGCGCGTATTCTGGCGCTTTTTACAGGCGATGAGGCCCTCTTCCTCCGGTGTCTCTATCCCCACGAAGATGTGTCGGAACCCTGCTTCGAGCATCAGCTCCATTAACTCGCGATCATCGGCCAGAGTGATCGTCACCTGGGTAGCAAAGCTGACCAGCGGCTTCTTGCGCTTGCGCCATTCGATCAGCGCCGGCAGCAATTCGGTTTTCAGCAGCTTTTTGTTTCCGATCAGATTATCGTCGGCGAAAACGACGAGATCAAACCGATCCAAATCTTCCAGCGCTTCGAGCTCGGCGATGATTTGCTCGGGTGTCTTACTCCGTGGTTTGCGGCCAAACAGCACGGTAACGTCGCAAAAATCGCATTGGTAGGGACAACCGCGGGAATATTGGACGATGGCAAAACCGTATTGACTTAGATCAGCCAATTCCCACAGCGGAACAGGCGTTTCGTGCACATCAGCCATCTCGGGCGACGTGTAAATGGGTTTAGCACAGCCTTTTTGCAGGTCTTCCAAGAAACGGGGCAGGGTAACTTCGGCTTCGTTCAAGACGAAGTGGTCCACCCCCGGAAATCCTTCGTATTCATGCGTGAATAGCGGCCCGCCGGCGACTATTTTCACACCCGCCCGCCGGCAGCGCGCCATCACCTGCCGCGCGGACGTCGCTTGCACGTTCATCGCGCCGATAAAGGCACAATCCGCCCAAGCCAGGTCCCCATCGGTGAGCTCGGCGATATTGAGGTCAACCAATCTTTTGTTCCATTCTCGAGGTAACATGGCCGCGACAGTCAGCAAGCCAACGGGCGGATAGCTGGCTTTCTTCCCCGACATTCTGAGCAGACGGTTCATGGACCAAAAAGCAAAAGGCATTTCGGGGTAGACCAAAAGGATGTTCATGCTGACCTCCGCTACAAGACCTGTTCTTGTTGCTTATTTCACGTTAGCGCGTGGAGAGCGTCGGTGCGTTAGTCCCTTGAATATCGGGCTCTGAGATCCAGCCCTGCACACGCGATCGCTGCTCGTATTCGGTTCGGTATTCTACGCTCAGCAAATCGATTCAGCCAAAGTTTATCACGAACGGGCACTTCGATTAATTCGAAGTGCCCGAACGTTAGGACGCTTCGATTGCGGGTGGGCTTTCAGGTCCATAGATTGGCGCGGTAGCCGTTGCTAAGATACACGCATAGCCCTAGGAGCCTGTCGGACTTAGGGAGCCGTAGCGAGGCGCGTGGGAAATCGAGGACGGATTTTCGATCATTTGAGACGAATAGTAGTAACTATTTAACGAAAATGATCGGAAATATGGACCGATCTCC
>JBOIEG010001359.1:0-1860 GCA_050740915.1 Gammaproteobacteria bacterium
GGTCCGCGTCGCGCTGGTGCTGACCCGCCGGGCCGCGGATGCCCAGTTCTGGTTGGCGCATGACCTGCTGACCCGGTTGCCCGCGGTGCACGCCGGGGTGCTGGATGAGCCCCGGGCCCGGGTGCTCTCGGAGTGGACAAGCGAGCTGAGCCCGGCGCAGGCTCGCGCGCTGTGCGCGGAGCTGTTGCCGCGCGTATCGAGACTGACCACGGGGCAGCTCATCGAGCAGATCAAGAGACTGGCCATCGCCATCGACCCGGAGTGGGCCCGGCGCCGCTACGAACAAGCCGTGGCCGAGCGCAAGGTGGTCGGGTACCGCAATCCCGACGGGTCGGCGAATCTGTCCGGGTACAACCTGCCCGTCGAGCGGGTCGCCGCCGCCAGTGGGCGAGCCTGTCAGAATTTCCGTGTAAGCAACGGATGACTGATGTGGTTATCCTATCACAAAGGAAGCCGTCCGGGGAAGAGGATGACCAATGTGTTCAGGGCCATTGTCCAGCCCTGCGTTCCTGTCCCGGACTCGCCTCCTCTTTTGCTTGAGATATTCCGCAGCCCGAGGTAAAGTAGCTTCATCGCCGCCTCGTCCGACGGGAAGTGCCCCCGGTTCTTGGTGATCTTGCGGAGTTGGAAGTTGATGGATTCGATCGCGTTGGTGGTGTACACGATCAGTCGCAACTCTGGTGGGTAGTCCAGGAATGGGGTGAACTCGTTCCACGCCCGACGCCACACGTCGACCGCACCCGGGTATTGCGCACCGAAATCGGCTTCGAAACCGGCGAACGCGAGTTCAGCCGCCGTCAACGTGGGCGCGGCGTAGATCGCCCGCATGCCGGCCGCGACCTTCTTGCGATCGGCGTAGGAAACGAACTTCATGGCGTTGCGGACGACGTGCACCACACACGTCTGAACCACAGTCCTGGGAAATGCCGTGGTGATCGCCTCCGGCAGCCCTGACAGCCCGTCACAGCAGCAGATCAAGATGTCGCGCAACCCCCGGTTGCGCAGCTCGGTCAGCACCGACAACCAGAACTTCGCGCCCTCGGTCTCGGCGATCCAGACCCCCAGGGCGTGCTTGCGGCCCTCCACGTCCACCCCGATGACCAGGTACGCGACCTTGACCGTCACCGCACCCTGATCCCGGACCTTGATCCGCAGCCCGTCCACATAGACGATCGGATACACCTCATCAACCGGCCGGTTACGCCACAGCTCGATCTCATCAGCCACCACATCGGTCACATTCGAGATCAACTCCCGCGACGCGGTCACCCCGTACACCTCACGCAGATGCGCCTCGATATCACGAGTCGTCATCCCCCGGGAATACAACGACAGGATCATCTCATCGATCTGACCCAGCCGTCGGGCATGCTTAGGCACGATCTTGGGCTCGAAAACACCATTACGATCCCGTGGCACGCTCACCGTGACCGGCCCGTTCGGCGTCGAGATCGTCTTCGCGGTGTAACCGTTACGGGAATTCCCCGACCCCGCACCCGCAGGATCACCACGCTCATAACCGAGCTCATGAGTCATCTCAGCGACTAAGACCCGCTCGATCACCGCCTTGGTCATCCGGTTCAACAACCCATCAACACCATCGATCGGCGTACCCGTCGCCTGCGCATCGGCCAACAACGCATCGATCACCGACGGATCCAACGCCTCCGCCAACCGCCGAGACGCCTCAACATCACGATCATCGACACTGGTGTCCTGACTCACAGATGGTTCCCTTCCCGGCCGAGTGGAGATCACGTCGACCTATCTTGGTCCATCCGTGGCTTACACACTTGGAGTGACACGCCCTGCACGACCTCAGGCACACCGCGTCGCTGCGGATGGCCCGCGATGAGAACC
>JBOIEG010001360.1:0-5134 GCA_050740915.1 Gammaproteobacteria bacterium
GCGCCGCAGCCGATTTCTTTCGATATACGCTCCGATTGCTTCGCCATTTTCGAGCCCGTTCTGGTTCGAGAACTGGAAGTGGATGCCCTGGAAGATGCGGGAACGTCCAGCCTCATCGCGCCCCTGAGACGCCGTGTCGTAGCAGCGAGGAGCGCTCGTCGTAGGTGGACCAAAGGCGTTCGCCATGGTCGCCTCCGACGGTCCCGCTTGGAACGTATCGAAGCAGAAGGGGCTGATGCGGTATTTGTTGCCGTAAAATCCCATAATCACCGACGACGCAGCGCCGGCGAAGGTCGAAAGGCCCGAGTCCCATTCCGGTGTCCCGCCGATGCTAGGGAAGATCCGCGGTTGCCAGAAAGCATCGCCGATGGTGTTGGGGTTCCCGTCACACAGCAGGTCGTCTCGGCTCGCCTCTCGGATCACGTGGAACGGCCGCCAGGTGTTGTACGCGTGCTTCGTCCGCCATGAGGATCTTACCGCGTCGGCGATCGCCATCCCGACCAGCGCGAACAGGCGCGCGGTGCGCGAGAGGGAGGCAACCGTATCCTCCTGCTCGACGATCTGGGCCAACGCCAGAAACCATATACCGGTCTCGCGCACCGTGCCGCTCTCGGCCTGCCAGAAGCTTGATATCTCGGCCCGCTCTGCGGGCGTGGTCGGGTCGGCACACATCAGGTCCAGGATTGGGGAGTCGCTGCCACAGGTCTTGACGTCATTGAACGCCTCTGTGTACTCAGAGTTTGTGAGGGCCGGGGGCGCTGGCGATTCTGGGAACTGTGTCAGATCGTCGACGCCGAACGCCGTCATGTTGCGCCAACGCGCGTCCCAGCTTGCGCGAAACACCCCGCACTCGCTGCCAGCGGGGATCGTCTCTGCCGATTGAGTACCGTCCGTCGCGCGCTGAGACACCACCTGTTGGCCGACAGACACGCCCCAGTCTCTCCCATCGACCACGCCCTGATTGTCCAGTCCACCGGCCGCCGTGATGCCGGCATTCAGGGCGGCGTCAAGCTCGGCTTTCCTGGCCGCCGACAGCCCAACCTGCGGGTTGACGAGCACCGTATGGGCGGCTGCGGCCGCCGCCACACGGCGTGCGCCCCCCACCGGCGCACCTAACGGTGGCACGAGGGCATGCTGGCGCCCATGTCGATTGGCGGTATTGATGCCATTGATCGCGTCATACATGGCCATCGTGACCATCGCATATAGCCGCCCCGCGTTCGGCGTCCCCACGTTCTGGGCGGCCACCGATCGGAGCGCGAGATCCATCCAGCGTGTTACCGCATTTCCGGCCAGAACCGGCTGAGGCAGGAACAGACCAGCAGCCAGCACTAGCGCCACAACTACCACCCTGGAGAGGGAGCGGGCGGTAGACGTGTAACCATAAACGCCCTCAGCGCCTGCGCGACCGGCCATTACCCCTTCGGCGCCGAGCGATTTCGCTCCGTCGACGACCTCGCGAGCTCCTTTTGTCTTCGCTGTTCGCATGGTCTTCTCCTCATCTTTCCGGTTTTCCGGCAATTTTTCCTTCCCACCGCCTCTACTGCCTAACAAAACCTTACTAAGGATTTTCATGAGAAACCTCCTAAATTGAATGCGTCACAAATGTGACCCTAAACGAACTGACTAACCGGCGCGGCGGTTTTGCCCGTCCAGTTGAGCTAAGGGTTAGGCGACCCTGCCCAGGTGATGACCCGTGCCCCGCCGGTCAGTACGGTTTTCACCGTCAACCTATGACGGGTCATGATCGTGCTCCTTTAATCGAGCTGCGCTTTTAAGCTGACCAGATCGTTCGCACTGCACTCAACGCACCGCCGTGCTAGATCAACCGCCTGCAACCCCGGTTACTGCTTCCCCGGCAGGGCGAGGCCATGGCGGCGCAGGATATCCCGCGCGGCCGGTTGCTGCAGGTACCGATAGAACGCTTGTGCGGTTTCGTTCGCACCCTTGATCAGCACCATGCGTTGCTTCAGAGGCTCGTGCCAAGCTTGCGGGATGAGCGCGAAGTGGCCGAGCTTCGAGATCGATGGCGAAAGCGCCAAAGAGTAGGCGATGATGCCACCCTGAGCGCCTCCTGACGTGGCGAGCTGAGCCGCTTGCGCGACGTTGTCACTCAAGACCAGATGGTCCTGGATGCGATCCCACAGGCCCGCATGACGCAGCGCCTCCTCGGCGCGTTTGCCGTGAGGAGCGTGCTCGGGATCCGCGATGGCAAATCTCGTGATCCGTCCCTGCGAAAGCGCAGCGGCCAAGTGCCTTAATTCGGGATCGGCCTTGAGGGGCGATCCGTGCGGCACCATGATCACGATCCGCCCTATGGCGTAGAGCACGCCCCGCTCCACCGTCTTCCCCGCTTCTGCAAGCTTGAACACAAGACCTTCGTCCGCGGACAGGAACATCTGAAACGGCGCGCCCTGTTCGATCTCCTGGGCGAATTTACCCGAGGATCCAAACGCAAACTTAAGCCTGCGTCTGGTGTGTGCCGTGAACTGCGCGGCCACCTCCTCCAGCGCATACTTGAGATCGGAAGCCGCGACGATGACTGGGACCTCCGCCGAGGCGCCACGGATCGGCACGTGCTCTCCCTCGCCTTCGGGGTGGTTGAGCACGATCAGCGCTAGGCCAAGCGGCACCGCAAAGGCCCAACCGAGCCAGGGAAGGACGGGCCGTGCCGACGCTGGGATCAACCGTTCGAACACGCCCCGCAGCCCTTGGAGGATGTTTGCCACCCAGCCCCGCAATACGCTGGTGCTCGCCGGGGCAGTTGCCGTATCTATGGCCGCGCCGATGCGCGCGCGCAACGCGGCGCTTGCGCGCGTGGTGGCTTTTCCGCCCAATCGATCGCGCAACGCACGCTGCAAGGCAATGTCGCGCCGGCAGCGCATGCAGCCGACCAAATGGGCTTCCATCTGTGCGCGCTCTTCGGCCGACAGCTCTTCATCGACATAGGCCGCCAGCTGTTCGATGATGGCTTGATGGCGCTCTTCGGTGTAGTCGACGACCTGTGTCATGGTTTTGAATCCTGCCTTGTATGGGCGTTAGCGTCTGCAGCTTGCGTCGGATCCAGATCCCAAGCGCGCCGGTCCTTGAGTATCAAGGCCGCAAGCAGGCGCCGGCCTCGGGCGATGCGGCTCATGACCGTGCCGAGGGGGACCTCCATGATCTCGGCCACCTCGCGGTATTTGAACCCCTCGATGTCGTGTAGCTCCAGGGCCTGCGCGAACTCCCGGGGAAGTTGCATTAAAGCGTGCTCGACGCGCTCACCGGCACAGCGGCTAATCAGTGCCTCCAGGGGCCCTTGCTCCTCAGATGCAAGGATTTCACGGTGCTCGTCCTCCAAGCGCGTCACCGGTAAGAGCGTCTGGCGGCGCAGGTTAGTGCGGTAGTGGTCGCTGGTCATACGCTGTAATATTCGCACCAGCCAGCCACGCACCTGCGCCTCGTCAACCAGGCTGTCAAATGCTTCCCACGCCCGCATGTACGTATCCTGCACTAAGTCCTCCGCGAGCGGCGTATCGTTCAGGCGCCTGCGCGCGATCCCGAGCAGCACATCGAGATGCGGTAGCGTGAGGGCTTTGAACCGCTCTTGTCGCCTTTTCTGACCCCTTTTCAACCGCCACATCGAATCGCTCCGATCGTTCCGCTCCCTTAAGCAAGACGTCGTCACCAGGATTTTTATTCCCAACATTGCCGGCCTCGCGCGGCTCAATGCTGCCAGGAATAAAAGCTCCGGTCCATCCCGTCTCAATGCGCAACGGTGGACGCTCCCAATCGGAGCGTCAACAGCAGGCGAGGTCTTCGACCGCTGCGCATGGGTCTTGAATTAGCGTAACTTGAGGACAACTCTCATGAAAAGCAACGTTATCGCGAACATCCAATGGATATCGGCCCTGTTCCCAGCCCTGCTCGCAGGCCCGGCTGCTGCAGAATCCGTCTTGATCCATGAAGAACCGACTCATCCGAACTTCATCCACCCCGTATTCAGGATAAACCCGCAGCGTGGAACAGTTGCTGTACAGGTTTCGGTTAGTGACCGTCTTGGCGATTACGACGCAAACTACAGCGATTACACGAAGCTCGTGAAGGGCCTGGTCTATGACCCTCCGTCGAATGAGATCCGGTACGGCGACACCGTCTGTGCGAAGGTCAGAGAACATCAGTTCCTCATCACGCACTGGCACTCCATCCATGAGACGCGATCCTGCGCCTTGGAAGAGAGGCAGAAGGAGGTGGTGATCGACAACGGCTTCGATGATCCCTCGATCTCGCCGGCCCCGCGGCTCGACTGAAGGTGGACGACTATGAAGGGTCATCCGTTGGCAGCGCAATGCCTGTCTACCGCCCGGCAGAGGCAATCACCTGGGCAGCAGCTCTTCTCGCGGTATCAGAGTTTGTGAAAAACCTACTGCGCTCGGGATCTCGCGTTCCGGCGGTGCTCGGAATCCTCATGTATTTCAATATACACTGCGGTTCCTGCGCTCCGGCGGAACGCGACCTTCCTTCGCTCGCGACGGTTTTTCACAAACTCTCAGCCCAGATTCACGCGCCTTCGCCGTTTGGAGCAAACGATACGCATCGGCCTCGGCCGACGGCGGTTTTCTGAACCATGCCCGATTGCCCACGGTGATCGCAGAGTTGATCCCGCAGGGCCGTTTCCCGGTACCACCGGCGGTTTTATTCGTGGGTTTCGATGAGTGGGATAAGCAACAGCAACATCTGGCGGAGAGCCTGCGGGCGAGCGGCTGCGTGCTCCGGCAAAGCGTGCCTCGCGAGCAGAGGAAACATACCGTGCGTGCGGCGTTCGCAGACGCTTATGAAGAAGTCACCGCGGCCGCCGTTTAGATCGGCAATCGGCTTCAGCGCCACTCCGAGCAGGTAGTCGGCGTTGCGGTTGCGGGCTTGGATAGCTACCGCTCTGTGATCCGCTCTTGCTTTGAAGACATCCTCGAGCCCGGGGCGATTTTGCCGGAGGTGTTTGGCGAAGGATCCTGCTTTGATATGTCCGTAGTGTAGTGTCCCTTAAATAACTTTACAGTTAAGCCGCCTTCTTTTTTCCCTCGGGGCAGGGTGGATCCGGGCTTGATCTGCTCCATCTTGACCCGCGCCCGCTCGATCTTCTTGATGATGTCCTCGA
>JBOIEG010001361.1:0-8168 GCA_050740915.1 Gammaproteobacteria bacterium
CAGCGCAGCGCCACCTGTTGCGGAGTTCCGTGTGCGGATCCCCATGTCTCCAGCGGCGTGCGTTCAGCCGGCTGCAACTTGATCGCCACGCTGGTGTTCGGCATGAGCGAGACCATAGCAATCACTGCAAAGTCTGTAAAGTTATTTAAGGGACACTACACTAGCATTGTAGCAGGCTGACGCGGTGTTTTGCCAGGCCGATGCCACCGCTCCCGCCCGTTGATGACTTGACTCTAGCGAGATGCTTAACCTATAGTGTTCAAAATATGAACGCACCAGAGAAAGAAGAAGCCGTCACTCTTGAAATCCTTTCAGCGATAGAGGAGAAGAGCGATCTCAGTCAGCGACACATCGCCGATCGCCTGGGCGTGGCGCTGGGTTTGGCGAATTCGTACTTGAAGCGGTGTGTGCGCAAGGGACTGATCAAGATGCAACACGCGCCTGCGAACCGGTATCTTTATTATCTGACTCCCAAAGGCTTTGCGGAGAAGAGTCGGCTCACCGTGCAGTACCTTATCGTCTCGTTCGATCTTTATCGCAAGGCAGGCGAGTCGTTTGTTCGAGTGTTCGAGCACTGTGCGGCGCGCGGTCACGAGCGAGTGCTGCTCGCCGGCGTATCCGAGCTTGCAGAGATCGCATCCTTGCGGGCTCACGACCATGCCATCCGTATCGTGGGAACCTACGACCCCGACACCACCCTGAAGCGCTTCCTGAAGCTGCCGGTCTGGAGCGATCTGCAACAGGCGGATGAGCTCGACGTCTGCGTGCTGAGCGATATGACCCAGCCCGCCGCTCGCTATGAAGAGCTTATTGAGAAGATCGGGCCGGAACGCGTGTTGGTACCCTCAGTTCTCGCGGGGGTCGTCCCCATACGAGGGCGTTGAAGCTTTGGACGAGCGATGCGCTCGGACCTAGAGTGATCCTCGGAAAACCGGTGCGTGTTGTGGTGGGAGAGGTATTTGATGTGGCGGTCGATTAGCGCAGAAGCTCGCCAACTTTCGGTCGGTGGGTTGGTTTGGTGCTGTCCGCGGAGAACAAGCGTATGGTCTGGATCCCCGAGGGATTTGCCCACGGTTTCTTGGTGCGGTCTTGCTGTTCCTCTCTCCCGTGTTCTATCCCCTCTCTGCGCTGCCGGCGGAATACCAGCCGTTTCTTCGGCTGAACCCGCTGCACAAGAAGAGGGTTAGGGCTCGCAATGGCAACGAAGGAGGAGGAGGTCAAAGCGATGTTGCGGACGCAGCTTGCGAAGGCTGCCCACCTGCTTAAGGGCCACCAGGTGGTCCTCTTCGGATCTCGGGCTCGCGGAGCTGCGCGGCCGCGCTCGGATTTTGATGTCGGAGTGTATGGTGACGAGCCGCTACCGCTTCGGGATTTCTACGCTGTAGAAGATCTCTTGGACGAGCTCCCGACCCTGTACACAATCGAATGGGTGGATCTAAACCGCGTCGGCGCTGGGTTTCGCCACCGCGCGATGCAGCATACCGAGGTCCTATATGAATAGCCCATGGATCGTCGCGGATCTCGAGCAAGCATTGCAGCAATTGAAACAGGCACTGGCGACACCAGGAGACATCGATCTGATTAAGGCCGGCCGTATACGATACTTCGAGTTTTGTTTCGAGCTTGCATGGAAATCAATCAAACTCGCTGTGCGGGACGCTGGATTGGAAGACTGCGTGTCCCCTAAAGGGTGCCTCAAGCAGGCGTTCGCTTTGGGATGGATTTCGGACGATACAGCGTGGTTGGAGATGCTGGAGGCTAGGAACCAGATGTCACACACATACGACGCGAAACGTGCTTTGGAGATCCACGCAAAGCTACCTCGCTTCTATCAGCAGCTCAAGCTTCTGTTAAATGTGCTCAAAGGATTGTAATAGACACTTGGGTGAAAGCTAGCGTTGTAATGAAAAGGACGATATTTCTGACGCTGGCAATACTGTAGCTGATGCAGCATGTCTGGGCGGTCGAAGTGGCTCCCCGGATCAGCGATCGCGAGATCATTGAAGCGCTCACGGAGATCAAGGCCGGGCAACAGGCCTTGAAAGAGAACATGGAGGAGCGTTTCAGCGCTTTACGGCGCTGGAGCAGAGCATGGACCAGCGCTTTGCGGCGGTGGAGCAGAGCATGAACCAACGCTTTGCGGCGGTGGACCAGCAGCTGGATAAAATCTGGGGGCTGCAGCTAGTGCTCATTGGAGGGGTATTTGGCTTGATCGGGTTTGTGATGTGGGACCGCTACAGCACGCTGCGGCCTTTGGATCAGCGGTTGCGGCGGATTGAGGAGGATCTGGAGAGGGATTTGTAGCTGAGGAGTGCGGAGGGGTCGCGGGTGACGCGCTTGATCCATGCCTTGCGGGAGTTAGCGAAAACCGACGAACGAGTGGCCTCGGTGCTCCGCAATTTCTCACTTCTTTAGCCAGGGACTTGCAAGCAAAGATCGACAAGCTCACGGGCATTGGTGAACCGAGTCTTAAGGATCTCCTTAGTTGCCGCCGAGCATGATGCGATTCTGTCTGGAATAAACACCCGCACGACTTCAGCCAGTCGCTAACTACGCTCGTTACGGCGAGCTTGCAAGCGTCAAAAAAAGCGTGCCGGTCCTTGGGCCAACGTGCTAAATAGAAACGGATGAATCGATGAGTCAGTCTGCTGCGAAAGCCGAAAGGTGGCCGATGGTGGCCGGACGCCGATGCAACCAAGAAAACCAGATGATCCGCATGCCATCCGCGTGCAGAACTTAAGCAAGTGCTCCTTGATTTACAGCAAGCATCCCGCGTTCGTGTCGGCGTTAATTCTCTGCCTGGACGAAACGGCTTGATGATTCAGACGCAGCACCCCACTTCGCCGCTAACGATGCTGAAAGGGTTGGTTCGCCATCGGCAGCTTATATGGCAGATGACGAAACGTGAGGTGGTCGGACGTTATCGTGGCTCGATCATGGGATTGGCGTGGTCGTTCTTTAACCCAATCTTAATGCTCCTGGTCTATACCTTCGTTTTCTCGGTCGTGTTTAAGATGCGCTGGGGTGTTGGTGCAGAGACGAGCAAGGCCGAGTTTGCCATCGTTGTTTTCGTTGGGATGATTGTCCACGGATTGTTTGCGGAATGCGTCAATCGCGCCCCGGGGCTGATCCTTTCGAATACGAGTTACGTAAAGAAAGTTGTCTTTCCTCTGGAAATCCTACCTTGGGTCGCGATGGGGTCAGCGCTCTTTCACACGGTGATCAGCCTTGCCGTGCTGTTGATCTTTTATCTGATTATTACACTTTCCGTTCCATCGACGGCGATCCTCTTTCCGCTGGTGATTTTCCCACTTGTGTGGGTCACGATGGGATGCGCATGGTTCCTTTCGGCCACAGGCGTATTTGTTCGGGACATCGCGCATACTACAGGAATATTAACCACGGTTTTGATGTTTATGTCGCCGGTGTTTTATCCGATGACCGCAGTTCCGGAGGGGTTCCGTGTCTGGCTTTTGCTCAACCCGCTTACATTCATAATCGAGGAAGCACGGAACGTGTTGATCTGGGGACAGCTACCCAATTTCGTAGGGCTCGCTATATACGCGGCCGCTAGCGTCATCGTTGCGTGGATCGGATTCTGGTGGTTCCAGAAAACACGCAAGGGATTTGCCGATGTCATGTAGGCGTCTTCTCATCCGGATCAGCTGGCGACATGGTTGCCGGATTGCTTCGTTACTCGGCGCGGCCGCGGCAGGACGGAAGGGTAACCGCCTGATGCGCTGCTACAGGACATCGATGGCAACACGTTCGCAGAAAATTGTTTGAAAATGCTTCCACCCCCCCACTTACTCCTTTCCCGCACTCGCACTTACTACCGGAGCTACGGGTTTATCCGGACAGTTAGGAAGGTTGCGTCTAGTGCCTTCGCCATTTTTGATCTGCGCCTAGCTCGTCAGCAGACGATCATGATAGCTCAACCGCCTGCCATCGCCGTAGGGCCAAACGAAGCACGTTATCGGCAGCCTCAGCTGCCTACAGATTTTCGCGAGCGTTGCGGTAGGGCGTCGCCGCGCGTGCTTTTCGTGAGGGCTCAGGATGTCGCGGCGCCGGCCGCCCGTGACTGGGGAGCGCAAGGGCCAGTAGTTGCGTTTGTCTATGACGTCGATGTGGCAATTGCACGGCTCGAAGCTGGTGAGATCGATGTCCTAGTGCTCAAGGACGTGGAGTTAACCGATGAGGTGCGCCGCCTGCTCTTGCGGGCGCACGCACGGCATATTCCTTCGGCGTACTATCTCGAATCCATCGAGACTATCGACCGGAAACACGTTGCTGCTCCCGCGGACGGGTCCGAGCATCCCTGGGCTGTGGATCACGGCGCCATTTTTGGCAGGCTGCAGGCCATGCAGGCCTGCACATTTGCGCTTTCTGCGACCCAGGCGATCGCCGAGCTTGCGAAGCGCAACCGGGCTCATGTCGTGGAAGTGCCGAACTGGGGCGATCTGGCGTGCGGTTCGGGAACGATCTGGACTGCGCTATTGCAGAGATATCTTCGCCTTCAGCGGCCTTCGGTCAGCATCGTAACTATCCTGTACAATAAGGCCGCCGAGATCCCTTGGGTCCTCGGTTCGTACTTCGAGCAGACTTACGACGGTGAAATCGAAGTCGTTCTTGTAGACGACCAGTCGCCAGATGACTCCATTGCGGTCGTGGAGTCCGTTGTCTCTCAACGAAAAACAGATCGCCCTGGTTCTCTCTTCCCGGAGATTCGAATCGTCAAGAACGATCGGAATCTTGGGAACTGTATTTCCCGAAACAGGGGAATTCGGGTAGCCAAGGGCGATATCATTTTCGTCATGGATGCGGACTGCGCTGTTAACCGCGACTTCATTCTTCGTCACGTTGAGGCGCATGCATTCGGCGATTGCGAGGTCGTGGTTGGCCCTATGAACATCGAAACCAATGGGACAGACTCAAGGCAGCTTCTCTCCCAGTATCAGTACGCGCCGGGTTTAGCAAGTGAGCATGCTGCGCTTCAAGATCGAATTAACCGGACGAGCTTTTTGAACTGCGTGACACGCAACTTCTCGATAAAGAGAGAAGCGATCACGGGGGATCTTTTTGACTCCCTTTTCGGTTACTCAGCGGACCCAGGTTCTGGATTCGGCTGGGAGGATGTCGAGATGGGCTATCGGCTGTATAAGCGGGGTGCTCGGATCAAGTATGTTGAGGAGGCAGTCTCGATCCACATCAGCGCGCCGCATGAGGGGAGTGAGCACACGAAGCCAGCTCGGTCGATGAAGAATTTCCGTCGTCTGTTCGAAAAGCATCCGGAGCTCGCTCTAGTTACTCGCCGCTGGGCGCGGGAGACGTTCGGAAATATTTGCGTGTGGGCTGATACCTGCGGGATATCACCAAGTGAGGACCGCCAGTGGCTAAGTCGGTTGCTAGGCGACAATCCCCAGGGCTTCTCGGTAATTTCGGCGCCGAAGCGATATCGCGTTCTTACCTATCGTTGGCACGTGCCGCACCAGTATGAGCTCTACAAGCTGTCGTTTGACTTTACGCTAATGACAGGGCTCGGCAGCCCGATGACTGACGGATGGGAATATTCACAGAGGCCGATGCCAAGGAATGTACGGTTCAAGTCGGTAAACGAAGTGAATGTTAGCGATTACGACTTCGCCATTCTCCACTTCGACGAAAATGTGCTGAGTCCTGAGAACACCAATGGTGTCATTGGCCCCGACTGGGGCAAAGCATTCCAGTGGTTCCGGGAAAACGTCGACCTGCCGAAAGTCGCGATCTGCCACGCAACGCCGCAATTCTTCGGCCAATATAATATCGACTACGAGGGGCCGGATCTCCTGCAGGTCATCGCGCAGGAAAGAGCGAAGATGGTCGAGTATCTGGGCGACATTCCGGTGGTCTGCAACTCACACCAGGCGGCTCACGAATGGCAATTCTCCAAATCCCTCGTCATCTGGCACGGCTTTGATCCGGCCGAGTTCCCCCCCGCGACCTATGAGAAAGGTATTGTGTCCCCGCTGGGCCCATTGGTGCTCTCTCGGCCCCACTATCGCGGGTATTTCCTCTACCGAAAGGTGTTCGATGGCTTCTACGACGAGCTCAGCCCAGAAACGCTCAGGGTGCCTGAGCCCCATGTGCTCTACTCGGGCAACGCGTATGCGCAGGCCAGGTATTGGAATTACGTCGACGAAATCCGGCGTTACTCGGTTTACTTCAATCCCACGCTGCGATCGCCAATGCCGCGTGCGCGCGCAGAGCCGATGATGTGTGGCGTCGTGATTGTGAGCGCTAGCAATCACGATGTTGATCTTTTTATCAAGAACGGCGTCAATGGTTTCTACGCCGATAACCCCGGCGAGTTGCGAGAGCAGTTGCGCTTCCTTATACACAACCCGGACCAGACTCGAAGGATCGGTGCCGCAGGTCGTACGCTCGCCATGGATGTTTTTAATCACGACCGGTTTCTGGGCGATTGGATGAAGCTTGTGGGTAAGCTCGTGGGTTAGGCGCTGGGATGTGTCACGAATGGCTGGGCGCCAACCACAGACGGTTATTGCGATGAACACCATTGTTGAATCAGCTACAACCATGCGTCCAGACGCGCTAACGAACACCCGGGTGGCGCCGAAAGCACCCTGCGCGCTCGCCTCGGCGATCAGGGTGTCGCAGCTCAGCAAGTGCTACCAAATCTATGACCGGCCTCAGGACCGCCTGAAGCAGACAATAATTCCAAGGCTGCAACGCTTGGTGTCCCCATTCTTCCGTTCGGGCGAAGGGCGAGTGTATTTCAGGGAGTTCTGGGCGCTCCAGGATGTCTCGTTCGACGTGAAACCCGGCGAAACGCTGGGAATACTCGGCCGGAATGGCGCGGGCAAGAGCACCCTGCTCCAGATTATTGCCGGCACGCTGACGCCGACCAGCGGTGGGGTGGAAGTCAATGGCCGCGTCGCCGCCCTTTTAGAGCTTGGCAGTGGGTTCAATCCCGAGTTTACGGGCAGGGAGAACGTCTATCTCAATGCCGCCATCCTTGGGCTGACGCCGGAGGAGACCGACGCCAAGTTCGAGGAGATTGCGGCATTCGCCGACATCGGAGACTTCATCGAACAGCCGATAAAGACCTACAGCTCGGGCATGATGGTGCGCCTTGCCTTTGCGGTGCAGACCGCCGTCGAGCCGTCCGTGCTCATTGTGGACGAGGCGCTTGCCGTGGGCGATGCGCGCTTTCAGAAGAAGTGCTACGAGCATCTGGAACGCTACCGCCAGAAAGGGGGCACGGTGATCTTCGTCACTCACGATACGGGCATAGTGGTTCAGGTCTGTTCGCGCGCCATGGTTTTGGAACACGGGCGTATTCTTGAGATAGACGAACCGCACCGGATTGCCAAGGTGTATCACCGTCTCCTGTTCGGCGACCCAAATGAGCCCACCCTTCAGCATAAGCAAGACGACGCCAAGCCGAGATCACTCGTGGTGCCAGGGAACGGGAAATCTTTACCTTACCCATCGATTGGTTCTGGGGTTCATTCTGAGGGTGGGGAGAACCAAGAGAAGGTTGAAGCTATACATGGGAGAGAACTTCGTTACGGCTCTCTGGAGTTCGAGATTTTCGAGGTTGGTATTCGTGACGCGACAGGAAATAAGACAACACTCCTAGAGTCCGGCGACGAATATGTGTTCTATTTCAAGGTTCGGTACGTGGTTGCCACATCAGAACCGGTTTCCTTCGGTTTTACGATAACAAACACGCGTGGAGTGGAGATCTACGGTACCAAAGGTGGCTTGCACGGCTGCTTTCTTCCGGCAGGTGGTAGCGGCGTCGTAATGGAAGCGCGCATGCAGCTCCGGATGAGACAAGTGCCAGGGGAATGCTTCCTTACAGTTGCAGTTGCGCCAACGTCTGCAGAATCCACGAGTGAATTTTTCGATATGAGATTTGATGCCCTTCAGTTCCGGGTAATCGGCAATCCTAGGTGCTTTACCACCTCGATGGTTGATCTTGGTGCCGAGCTTTCCTACGAGGCATGTTAGTGTAGTGTCCCTTAAATAACTTTACAGACTTTCCAGTGATTGCTATGGTCTCGCTCATGCCGAACACCCGCGTGGCGATCAAGTTGCAGCCGGCTGAACGCACGCCGCTGGAGACGTGGGGATCCGCACACGGAACTCCGCAACAGGTGGCG
>JBOIEG010001362.1:0-3723 GCA_050740915.1 Gammaproteobacteria bacterium
GGCCGGCTGGACGCGATCTTCTTCTGTCTCTCGTACCCTCTTCGGCCATCGTCATTCTAAAAACGGGCAACCTACATGTGTGTCTCTTCATTTCGATTACTCCTGTTCGTTTGTCAGTTGGACTACCTTCTCGACCGCCGCGGCGGCAGAAAGCCGTAGGTTGGCCGAGCGTGCGTAGGCTACGCGGTCAACCTGACCACACGATTGTCGGAACATGACCATCTGCCAATGTAAGGCGGAAACTCATGCTAGTTCCTAGACAAGCCCTAGCCGGGTCTTTTAAAGTGACGCTACCGGCACCGGGCGGAGCTGCATTTCGGCTTAGAAAGTGTTGAATTGGCGAGACCAAGCGCTCGCTTCGCCAACGTGTTTTAAACAGGAACGCGCGCTCAAGCAGTTGGCTGCAGCTTGCCGCGCGTCAGTCAAGGGAAACAAGGGTATGCCTAACGATGCGCCTATTGCTGATCGAAGATGACCTCACGATCGCCTCGTTCGTAAGCAAGGGGTTGAAGGAGGCCGGTTTCGCCGTCGAGCATGCAAGCGAGGGCAAGACCGGGCTGCACATGGCCCTCACCTCGTGTTACGACGCGGCCGTGATCGATATCATGCTGCCCGGGTTGGACGGTCTCGCGATCATTGACGAGCTACGGCAGCGGCGCATCAAGCTGCCGGTTATCATCCTGAGCGCCAAGCGATCGATTGATGAGCGCGTCGAAGGGCTCGAGGCGGGGGGGCGATGATTACCTCACCAAGCCCTTCTCCTTCTCCGAGTTGCTGGCGCGGATCCAGGCCTTGATTCGCCGGGCGAGCGATACCCCCGAGCCCACCCGGATCACCGTTGGGGATCTCTCCATCGATCTGCGTACGCGGGTGGTCACACGCGCAGACCAAAAAGTCGCCCTTCAGCCCCGGGAGTTCTTTTTGCTCGAATATCTCGCACGTAACGCCGGGCGGGTGGTTTCCAAGACGATGATCATGGAGCATGTCTGGGACTATAACTTCGATCCGCAGACCAACGTTGTGGAGTCTCGGATCTGCAGGTTGCACGAGAAGATCGACAAGGGCTTCGACATACCCCTGATTCATACTGTGCGCGGGATGGGCTATGTTCTTAAAGACACTCCGTAGCCTGAGTCATACGCTCGCGCTGCGCTTGACCATCTGGTACGCCGGCATCTTCGCCGCCTCCTCTATTGTCGCCTTTGCGCTGGTCTATGCATCGGTGGTGGCTGTGGTACAGGAGCGGACCGACGAGGATTTGGAAGGGGCCATGGAAGAGTTTTCCTCTTTGATGCAATCGGGTGGACTCGAGCGTGCGTGTGAAGGCTGAAATCGCGGCGGAAACACGAGGCGAAGAGGGAAGCCACGACTTCATCCGTCTATCGGCGCCCGATGGTCGCGAGCTCATGGCCACGGACCTGTCGTCGTGGACGGGATTGGGCAACTCGCTGGAAGTCCTGGCGAAAGTTGACAGCGCCGATGGGCCGATATTGGCAACCCTCGCGCTGCCGCGCCGCGCGGACAAAGTGCGCATCATCTATCTATGGAACCATCGCGCCCGGTCTGGTCCTCGAGATCGGCGAGTCGCTGGAAAAAGATGAGGAGCTTATCGCGGCTTTGCTGAGGGGGTTTCTCATCGCGCTGCCGGCCGTCACCCTGCTCGGCGGCCCCATCGGCTGGTTCATGGCGCGACGGGCGTTGCGCGGCGTTCAGGAAGTCACGCAGACGGCGACCGAGATCGCGGACGGCGTGCTGGACCGGCGCGTGGAGGTGCGATCGCAAGGCGATGAGCTCGACACCTTAGCGCGGACGTTCAACATGATGCTCGACCGCATTCAAGCGCTGATCATCGGCATGCGCGAGATGACCGACAACCTGGCGCACGACTTCAGGAGCCCACTTGGCCGGATCCGCGCCTCTGCCGACATCACCTTGACCAACGGTGGATCAAAGGCGGAATCTGAGGCCATGGCGGCGACCACCACCGAGGAATGCGACCGACTGCTGGAAATGATCAACACCACGCTGGATATCGCCGAGGCGGAATCCGGTGCCGCCAAACTTAAACCGACGGACATCGACTTGGCCGAGCTCGTTCGCGATGCCTTAGAGTTATTCCAGCCCATCGCCGAGGATCAGCAAATAACAATCACTGCCGATTTGCCCGATCACTGTCGCATCCACGGCGATCGGCAACGGCTGCAACGGATGGTCGCTAATCTCTTGGATAATGGTTTGAAGTACATGCCGACTGGGGGCGGGTGACGATCAAGCTGGTCGCTGAAGGTGAACGGGTCAAGTTATCGATCGAGGATACGGGGATCGGAATATCGGCCGATGAGTCGGCCCGCATCTTTGAGCGCTTCTACCGCTGCGATCGGAGCCGTTCGAAGCAGGGCAACGGGCTAGGTCTAAGCCTAGCGCTGGCGTTCGTGCGGGCCCACGGCGGCGACATCACCGTCAACAGCACCCCAGGACAAGGCAGCACCTTCACTGTTGTGCTTCCGCGGTCGCGCCACGGCCGGTATATCCAACAGGGACCGTAGCACGGGGGACGGGGTCAAAGGCTAGATTCTTTCACCGTGATGACCAGGTGCTCCTTTATTATTCGGGGCATGGTTTACTGGACTCGGATGGCAGCCTATTTCTTGCGACGAGCAATACCGAGCCCTCGCTCTTGCATTCGACGGCGCTGTCGTGCGGAGCGCTCCGAGCGCTAATCCGGGACACGGAATGCCGTCGAATCATCATTATCCTTGACTGCTGCTATTCCGAAGCCGTCAAACGCTTAAACAATCGAGAACATCATAGACGATAGCGTCAAGAGCGTAGGAACAAGCGTCGGTGGAGGCTATGCAATCGCCATCATCGCGGCCGCGGCTACCAATGGCCACGCCTACGCTACCGCCGACGGTGGCGCAAGCGTTACCACCAAAGCAATGCTCGAGGCAATCCGGAGCGTCGATTGCGACCGGAACCACGATGGAGTCATCACAATCGAAGAGCTCTACAGGTACACGCGCGATAAGCTCAGCGCGGATGGGTTCCCGATACCACATTTCTTCGAAACCGGTGCGACGGGAAGCTTGACTATCGCACGCACTGCGCGCTCCTACGCCAATCCGGATGTCATCGTGTGTATCCGCGCCGCCATCGCGCGCGCTAGAAACGCTGAAGACCACTGGCCGGAAGCGATCTTCGAGCGGGCCGATAACATCCTAAAAAAGCCGGAAGAGGAGATCCGCGACCACTATAAGGCGCTATTCTCGCTATTGCGCGATTGGGCCAATGAGAAGCTCTCGCTTAGCGAACTGAGCGATCAATGGTATCAATTCGACGAGACCGGTTTAGGCGGCACAGATGAAAAGCGGGAGATCACGATGCCGAAGTGGGAGGTGTTTTCGGAACGATCCTCAGCGCGGGATAGCGAGATTCCAAACGCGCTAGCCTCTTTCCACTATCGAATCGCGATCAAAGCCGCCGAGGGCCTCGTCGCGGAGATCACATGGCAAAAGCACCTCATGCGGGACAATGCTTAACTATCGCAGTGCAGCGGACACGCTTCGCGTGCCGCTGACTGCGGACGTTGGGCAGATAGTGTAGTGTCCCTTAAATAACTTTACAGACTTTCCAGTGATTGCTATGGTCTCGCTCATGCCGAACACCCGCGTGGCGATCAAGTTGCAGCCGGCTGAACGCACGCCGCTGGAGACATGGGGATCC
>JBOIEG010001363.1:0-8485 GCA_050740915.1 Gammaproteobacteria bacterium
CCTCGAGAGCGAGGGGGAGCTGCGCACCCTCGAAGGGCATGCGGGCTGGGCCACGGCGGTCGCGCTCACCCCCGATGGCAAGCGCGCCGTGTCGGGGAGCGATGACCGAACGCTGAAGGTCTGGGACCTCGAGAGCAAGCGGGAGCTGCGCACCCTCGAAGGCCATACGGACTCGGTCAGGGCGGTCGCGCTCACCCCCGATGGCAAGCGCGCCGTGTCGAGCTCTTCGGATCGAACGCTGAAGGTCTGGGACCTCGAGAGCGGGCGGGAGCTGCGCACCCTCGAAGGGCATGCGGACTCGGTTAGGGCGGTCGCGCTCACCCCCGATGGCAAGCGCGCCGTGTCGAGCTCTTGGGACCGAACGCTGAAGGTCTGGGACCTCGAGAGCGGGCGAGAGCTGCGCACCCTCGAAGGCCATGCGGACTCGGTCAGGGCGGTCGCGCTCACCCCCGATGGCAAGCGCGCCGTGTCGGGGAGCCTTGACCAGACGCTGAAAGTCTGGAACCTCGAGAGTGGGCGGGAGCTGCGCACCCTCGAAGGGCATGCGGACGGGGTCACCGCGGTCGCGCTTATCCCCGATGGCAAGCGCGCCTTGTCGGGTTCTTGGGACGGAACGCTGAAAGTCTGGGACCTCGAGAGTGGGCGAGAGTTGCGCACCCTCGAAGGGCATGCAGGCGGGGTCACCGCGGTCACGCTCACCCCCGATGGCAAACGGGCGGTGTCCGCGTCCGGCGACCGAACCATTGTGGTCTGGGAGTTAGAAACGGGAACCCTCGTCGCCACGTTCGGTGCTGACTCCGAGGTCCGGGCCTGCGCCGCCGCGCGAGACGGTGTCACCTTCGTCGCCGGCGACGCACAGGGCTGTTTGCATTTCCTGCGGCTGGAGAACGCGTCTCAACCCGGCGCCTGATTGCGTCGCCCGAGCCTGGCAGGCCGCCCACCACTCGAGGGATCCCACTCCGGAAAAGACGGTCCTTCGCGCTGTGCATCACCATGACCGGGATCGCATCGGGACAATTGCGTTCCGATAGATCGCGCTGTTTATTCCGACGGCGCTCGGGGCGCCACTGTCTGAACAAACGGCGAGATCGCTCCCATGATCAAACGACTCCCACTTCTCGTCTCGGCTCTCACTGTGAAACCGGCACGCGACTCGCTCGAAAAAACTCCGCGTCGCCGGAGGGATGGCGACGCGGTAAGGAGGCTAGAGGATTTGCCCTCTAGTGGAACTAGCGCGCAAGCGCATGCAAGTGCGATTTCTGCTTTGCGCCTTTCAACCAGTTACCTGTTTGAAAGTGCGTTACATCCCTATACCGACTAAGTATAGATATTCTAGACTAACTAGTCAATAACTAGCGAAAGTAGCGTATGCCTTGCATGGTGGTATTTAGATTGAGCGGGCTCTTGTTAACTTCGTTATGCACAAGTGAGCGCGGGGAATTTGGCAGCGAGTAAAATACAGCGCATAATCTCCTTTCGATAAGCCCCTTGATGAGCCCATAACCCACTACGGCCCATTGGTGATGAACATCTTAAATGGACGCGCCACCGCCCCCCCGGGGATAGCCTGCATCATCGGTGTCCCCCCCCCGGGACCACTCCCCCCGGGACCACTCCCCCCGGGACCACTCCCACCGGGACCACTCCCACCGGGACCGCCCCCACCGGGCCCCATCGACCGGATCGGCCTGAACTCCTGCGAGGACGAGCGCGTTGTCAGTTGGGTCAAGAAGACGAGTCGCAAGAAACTCGTGATGGCAGGCTTGTGGACGGAGATCTGTTTTCAGCCCTTGTAGAGAGCACTCGGACCATGGCCAGTAAACCCTTTCTGACCGATATCCAAACGTTGCGCAAGCGCGCCCGGCAGCATATCGAGCAAGGCGCGGTCACGAAAGGCTATAAAGCCGATCGGGGCACGGTGCTGAAGCTGCTCGACGAGTCGCTCGCGACCGAGATCGTGTGTGTATTGCGCTACAGGCGGCATTACTTCATGGCCTCGGGCATCAATGCACAGGGCGTGGCCGCGGAGTTCCTACAGCACGCCAACGAGGAGCAGCAACATGCGGATGAAATCGCAAGCCGCATCGTTCAGCTGGGAGGAGAGCCGAACTTCTCGCCCGAGGGCTTGCTCGCCCGCAGTCATTCCGAGTACGTCAAGGGCGAGTCGCTTATCGAGATGATCCGCGAGGATCTGGTGGCCGAGCGCATCGCCATCGACAGCTATCGCGAGATGATCGGCTATCTCGGCAACGATGATCCCACGACTCGGCGCATGATGGAGGGGATCCTGGCGATGGAAGAGGAGCATGCGGATGACCTTGTGAGCCTGCTGGAGGAGCTGGGTCGCTAAGTTCCTTGCACGTCTAAGGCTATAAGACGAGCATGAACTGCGATTGTCTTCAGCATCGGCGATTTCTCCGACAGAGGAAGCAGCAGAACCTGTTTTCACGAAGGGCTTATCTAGGCCCCGATGACGAATTATGGGCACTTCGATAAATTGTTCGCCGCAGTTTCATCGTTGCGAACGAGGCGGGTAACGGTGGTGGTATTTTCAATGACAACGGAATGATTACCCTGGTAGGGACACACATCGCAGTTAATGTGCCTAACGATTGCATCAGTTGCCCTTAGGTGTAAGGGCGCGATAATATCCGCACGCGGGCGCGACAACAACGCATGTCGCGGGCTCACAATCGCGGATAACAGACAGGGCTCTGGCGCACATTCTCGAATAATGGGTGCGCATTTTCCGTCGACAGCGCGACAACGGCCCACTGGGCGCACATTCACAGATAATAGGGGAAGTGCTGCACATACAAGCGGTTGTTGACGTCGTGTGTGCGCCTGCCCCCACCAGGTGTCCGGGCTTGCCGAGGGAAACGAACGTTTTATTCGCCGATATATGACCCGAAGGGTGGATAAGTCCAGCTTGGCAGGCATCTCCCGAGATCCCTAGCAACCGCGCGATGTCGTGGTCGGTGTAATAGCCGCCCTCGCTACGTGTGGGTTCTGTCATCGCGAGTCTTCCTCGCAGGCTTTCGATCATGGCCGGGCACGTTGAATACCACAAGGCGACGAACGAAAGCCAGGGAAAACCCTATTTTGATCTCAGGGTTTTTTCTTGATAGAACGGCACGGCAAGTTAAGGGAGCAAGGAACGGGTGGTCACGCAGGCCGAATTTTGGCGCAATTTTGTCACACCGGCAGCGTGCGCCCGCTGTGATCGCACCTTGCCGGGAAAAAGTGTACGTGCTTGTTTGTAGATCGATGTAGACCTAACCGATTGATATTGAACGAGTGTGAAATCGCCCTTCGCACGGCGGAGGTCGCTGGTTACCAGCATCGCCCACCGCCCGAGTTAACAGTGACGACACCAGAGTGAAGCAGGGAGCTGCCCGTAGAAGTCCGAGAGATATAACCAACACCTCCGTACCTGGACTGCTAGAGCGTTGCTTGTGAACAGACTCAAAGTCGCTGGCTACCTGGTGTGGATCACGGGCGTGGTGCTGTTTCTTTGCCTGCTGGTATCACAAGGCTTGCGCACAGTGCTCAATGCCGTCGTTGTCGCCGGGTGGGGGATCGGTATCGTCCCGCTTACCCAGGCCCTTCCCATGCTCTCGGATGCTTTGGCATGGCGCCGTTTGCTAGCGCCTGGGCAACGGCCTCCGTTAGGGGTCTTGTTTCGGATCCGCTGGATCGGTGAGTCGGTAAACAACCTGCTACCAGTGGCGGCTGTTGCGGGGGAGTTTCTTCGCGCTTGGCTGCTCAGAGGGCTCGCTCGAATACCAGGCGCTAACGCCGGTGCGAGCGTGATTGGGGATATGACCGCCGGCATCGCGAGCCAGTGTGTATTCACTGCCGTGGGGATCGCCTTGCTTGTGGGCGTCGAGGGGCAGGGTGAGCTGGTTAGCGCCGCCGCTCTGGGATGCGGACTTTTAGGTCTCATGGTGGTAGGGTTTTACACGGCGCAGCGAGCCGGTTTATTTACCTTTTCCAGTCAACTGGTGGTGCGTGTGATGCGCAAGGAGTCCTGGTTAAGCTTGGTCGGTACCGGTAAGACCTTAGATGCGCAGATAACGGCGCTTTATGTGCGTCGGTCGGACGTGCTCATGTCGCTCGCATGGCGCTTTACGGGTTGGTGTGCCGGTACAATCGAAGTGTGGCTGGGGTTTTACTTCTTGGGGCATCCGGTGGGCTTTACCGAAGCGCTGATGGTGGAGAGTCTCCTGCGGGCGGTGCGCAGCGCCGCGTTCGTGATCCCCGGCGCACTCGGGATCCAAGAAGGAGCATTGATCGTACTCGGCGGTGTGGTCGGCGCTGCTCCGGAAGTCGCGCTCGCGCTCGCCTTGCTCAAGCGGGTAAGGGAGTTAGGATGGGGCATTCCCGGGTTGCTCTACTGGCAATTTAGCCACCTGCACAAGGTTTGGGTAGACCGCTCCCGCGGTGTGGAGGACAGGGTCGCTTTGCAAGGGAATCAAGAATGATTCGGGGAACACGCTTGAGGTGACAATCGTGAGCCATCGGCCCTGGGATGCGCGGCTAGCCTATGTATTGGTGCTACCGCTTAAAGACAGCCCGGTCAGTCCTAATGCCTTGACCAGCTTGCGGCTGCTCGCCGGCTTGGGGGCCGCCTGGGCGTTTGCCAGCCAGTCGCCTAATCTTGGCGCTTGGCTTTTCGCCTTGTCGAATTTCTTGGACCACACCGATGGGGAGCTCGCCCGTATCACCGGTAAGGGTTCGCGTTTTGGCCATTACTACGATCTGGCCTGTGACGCCGTGGCCACCGTGTTGCTGTTTGTCAGCATAGGGATAGGATTGAGTCATGGGGCGCTTGGGGTATGGGCGCTGCCGATGGGGATCGTGGCTGGCGCGGCGGTGGCTGTCATCTTTCATTTGCGCAACAGCATAGAGACGCGCTCAGGAAAGGCTGCCACCCAACAGCCAAGCATTGCGGGTATTGAAGCGGAAGATGTGCTGTACCTCTTGCCTATAGTCACCCTGTTTAATGGCCTCGCCCCGTTTTTGATCGCCGCTACCGCGGGCGCGCCCCTGGGTGCGGTCCTAATATTGCGGCAGTACCGCCGCCAGCTAACGGGCCCTGGATCGGAAAATCGACTATAGTCTCGTTGCGCTTCAAGCGATCCGGTGCCGCGCGATGGCCAGCCAGGCGAGAGTCGAGTTTAGGTTCTACGAAGAGCTGAACGATTTCCTTCCCGCAAGCCGGAGGAAGCGACATTTCTGGTCCGTGATCAGCGATAACGCGACGGTAAAACATGCCATCGAAGCGCTAGGGGTTCCCCATACCGAGGTGGACCTGGTACTGGTCAACGGAGAGTCGGTGGGGTTTTCTCAGCGCCTCAAAGGCGGCGACCGGGTCAGTGTTTATCCCCTGTTTGAATGCTTTGATATTTCTCGGCTGAGGCGCCTACAGGGAAAACCCCTGCGCCGGACGCGGTTTGTGGCCGATGCGCACCTCGGGGCGCTGGCCAGGTATCTGCGCATGCTCGGCTTTGACACCTTGTTTCGCAATGATTACCACGACCAGGAACTGGTCGCAATCTCGCTCGCTGAGCGCAGGATTTTGCTGACTAAAGATCGCGCGCTACTGATGCGCAAGGCGCTGTTGCATGCCTTGTACGTGCGCGCGATACGCCCGAGGGAACAGCTCGCGGAATTGTTAGCGCGGCTGGACTTGTATCACTCCACTAAACCGTTTACCCGTTGCATGATATGCAACGCACCGCTGCAGTTGATCGACAAGAAGGCCGCCCGCAGCCGTCTTCCGCTCAAGCGCGGTGTGTCCCATGTGCGATTTTTTGCCTGCGATGGCTGTGGGCGCTTGTATTGGGAGGCCTCGCACTTTAAACGCATGCAGTCTTTCGTCCAGTCGCTGTTGTCGGTAGCGGGCGCGTAGTCTCAGTGCCCTCATCGGGGTTGCGCCTTTGGCCCGTGATTCCGGCCTCTTTCGTGGCCAGCAAACGACCTTCGGGGGACGCGCCCAGGTCCGGTGCACCCTCTATAGGGCGACCCTCGTCACCACGCGGCACAACCCGGTGATCAAACGCTTCTATGAACGCCTCCTCATTGCCGGCAAGGCCAAAAAAGGTCGCCCTCGTCGCCTACATGCGAAAACTCCTGACCATCCTCAATGCAATGGTCAAATCCGGAAAACCTTGGGATGAATCGCTTCATACCGCTTGACTTTCAAGACAGTTGCTTCTCCCCCGATCGGAGAAAATCCAGAAAGTCCTCGCCGGAATACTTACATGTTTGGCAGACACTCAGGAAGATCAGGTAGTCCTCAATGCCATCCGGAGACGATAGTCCCGTAATAATGCGCCGAAGCCTCGCGAATGCTTTGATTGTGTGTTCTGCGTTATTGTTGTTCCAAGGTATGTTGTCGTACCTTAAGAAGGTAAATAGCTTTTCCCGTGTCTTCTCCAGCCGTTCCTTCCACTTCAGTGCCGCTTCGCTCTGATGGCCGGCCCTCGCGATTCTCCGGTAAAAGCGTTCAACATCCTCCGTATGCTTGCCTAGGAATCTCCGTTTCAGGCCGCAGCGGTCGATTGTGTTTACGAATATCTCGGAGGAGGCCGCCGAAGTCCGTTGCGAGAGCCTTGAGTTCCTCGTCAAATGGAGAAGATAGGACTGCCTCGTTCAGATCTCGCATCAGGTGGAGCAGGCACTCCTGCTGAGCACATGGTAGCGAATCGTATGCTGGGTAGAAATCAGACACCAAAACACCGTTGAAGCCCTTCAGCTTCTCGCAAAGCAGGTCACCATCGCGCGTGTCGGAGTAATAGTAGGCCACTTCCCGCATGGACGTGAATACCCAGACGTAGCCTCGGCGGTCCTTGAGAGGTATCCCCGTCTCATCTGCATGGACCAGTGCGCCCGTAAGAAGGCGCCTGAGTATGCACTCTCGCGTTTTCCGCATAATAATCGGCCGCGCTCGACTTGAACGAGTTCACCACAGAGTTTGCGATCCGGAGGCTAAACAGCCGCCTGAGCGTCTGGGTCGTCGTCAGCTGTGGGACGCACAGTTCAATCATCTGATAAATCGAAAACGCCACTACGTTGCGATCAAACTCGCTGTGCGGCCAGAAACTCTCGGGCCTTCCGAAGCGCTCTTGGCACGTGCCGCACCGATAATAGTGAAAATGGTATTTTACGACCCAGCGCTTGAGCCCGAACCTGCCAAAACGAAGGTCGTACAGGAGTAACGTCCGAGGGCGGAATTTCCTGTCTGGCTTTCCGCTGCAAGAAGGACAAGCCTGCAAATCGTCGCATCGCACGGTTTTGTTGATCTAGAGCGGTCTCTTGACACGTGTCTTTATTGCCGACGCAGTGCGCCTCCGTCCCTTATCCGTCCTGATGTAGATTCGGTCGCGCTGGAAGTCCCAACGGGCAGCCTTGTTTATTACCTGAAAGGCAACAATGGGACTTGAGAACTTCCTCCAAAGCCCCTCTCGCGAAGCGGAGCTGTCAGCACTGGCGACTTCTGGAGCCGTGCCGTCTTTCATATGTTGCTGATCGTCTGGGTGGACAATTCGCAGAAGTGTCCTGGTCAGCGCGTGCAGAGCTTGGCAATCCTCCGCGTTGTAGAGGATCAGGTTCTGCTTGGCCGCGAGGTCGCCCGACCGCTCCCAGTCTGTGCGCCAGATGATGGACTGGGTTCCTGACGGATTCGTGCTCGACCAACGGAAACCGAGGTAAGAGCCAAACTCCTTGAGGCGGTTGGAATACGTCGGAAAGTACACTTGTGCGAAAAGAAAGGAAACGAGGTTTACCGAGGATGCGATGGCCTTTGCTGCGGAAGATCCTTCGGGTGGTTCTCCGTACCTTTCCACCATTCGTTTGAAGAAAGTTGCTTCGAAGCTGCCATAGTGGATTAGAAGTGGATTCTGAATCCCTGCCAGCATGCTGAGGAATTCACTCCAGATCCCATTTTCTCCATGAAAATCATCTGCCCAGAAGCTTCGCTGCATGAAAGAGTCATCAACATCGATCCCAGCACCGATAAGATAGTAGAACTCCCGATCAGGAAGCGCTTCAACATCTAAATAGATCGGCGTTCCCGTGATTGTGAGCTGCGGTTGCCCAACGATGTGAATCTTTTGCAGTCGAATGGCGAGGGCTCTTAGCGCATGGTGGTACTTCTCCCGCTTGTCGCGCAGGTGCTTAGGTCGCCTACGCGGTCGACAAGTGTAGGAGAGCTGAGAGTTTGTGAAAAAACCGTCGCGAGCGAAGGAAGGTCGCGTTCCGCCGGAGCGCAGGAACCGCAGTGTATATTGAAATACATGAGGATTCCGAGCATCGCCGGAACGCGAGATCCCGAGCGCAGTAGGTTTCTTCACAAACTCTGAGAGGCTGTGAAAAAACCTCCTGGGACAGGGGAATGATGAGAAGGGAGCTGGTAAAATAGCGGGAACACAACTGAAGCAACGGTATCCCTCATGGCAGACGAAGCATCCAGGGCTTTATT
>JBOIEG010001364.1:0-5031 GCA_050740915.1 Gammaproteobacteria bacterium
GACATCATCAAGAAGATCGAGCGGGCGCGGGTCAAGATGGAGCAGATCAAGCCCGGATCCACCCTGCCCCGAGGGAAAAAAGAAGGCGGCTTAACTGTAAAGTTATTTAAGGGACACTACACTAGAAGGTTGCGGACCGGGGTCACGGACCCAGCGCCACTGTTGGAAGTCACGCTACACGGGGAAGTGCTGACGTTGACGCATCGGGGGCGCACTATCCGGAGCGAGGCCAAAGAGAAGCACTTTATCAAGCGCGCGGATGGCTTGTTGTCGAATCGCCGGTTGCAGCGGGAATGGGGGGAGATCTATTCGGCGCTTACCCAGCAACTCATCGGGACGAAACAACGCCCGGTGATTATCGTCGGTTGATCAGATATGGATGAGTGCAAGCTCATTTTCTCTTGCGGGCTTCGGTACTGTTCGAGAGTCGTTTGCTGACTTTGTATGGCTCCAGACCAAAAATGGGAGGGGAGCGGCCGCGGTGGGTTTAACGGCTGCCCGACGCACGTGTGGTATCCCCTGGTGTACATAGGTTCCCTAACCCCGTCTATAGGTGCGAACTGCGAAACGTGGCAAGCCGAATTCGCTCTCGGTATTGATGAAAGCGGACAATCCAGTAAAGCAATAGAATAGGGAATGCTGCGAACGACAGCTCGGATCATTGATCCATGCTGGGCAATATTAAGTCACTACTTCGAGGCTGACGTCTTTGAAGGGCAGCTCATCCGTTTGATAAAGATCAAAGACTACGGATATGCGGACACGGTTAATCGCGGATTGGAGATCTTTCACGCCAACCCTTCCCGAAGTATTTGGGTCTGCCGCTTCTACGATCAGGATTATATCAAGGAGAATCTTCGTAGCATTGAAGATCATGCGAATGACTTATATAAGCTGGTTTGCCAAACGATCCCGACCAGATTGAAGGCTTGCGGGGTCAATCTAGGACAGAACGATGAGGATTACAAGGTGATTTTGATCGCTCACTCGATGGGTGGATTGGTCTGCCGCACGCTGATTCAGAATCTCTTGCCGCACAAGCACACGGAAGACCAAAAACGCTGGATTCATCGCTTAGTTACCCTGGGAACACCTCATCAGGGCATCGAGCTCGGTAAGATTCCGGACTTCCTGGAAGACCTTGTTACGTCAAGACTGAATCCGTTTGATTCCAACATTTTCAAAGAAGAACGGATGCGGGAGTATTTGAAGCTCCAAGGTAAGAGGGGGAAGAAGTACAGATACAAAGTGCACAGCCTGGGCTCACAGGATACGCCTCATGCCTTTCCGGTGAAGCGATGCCTCTGCATCATCGGCAGCGACTACCACGCCTATAACGTGACCAAAGAAATGACGGGAAACTTCAGCGATGGGCTAGTCAAGCAGGACCGTGCTTACGTCGTAGCGGGCGAAGCCCTGGCCGGCAACCACAGTTACCCTAATGATCAGACCTGTTACTATTCCAATGTCCACCGGGCACACTCCGGCTACCGCGGCATCGTCAACAGCTTCGAGAGCTATAAAAACATCCAGCGGTTTCTCTTCGGGAACATCAAGGCTGAGATTTCGCTGGAGAGCATTAAGCTCAAGACCCCTGATGATGGCAAGAGCCGGTACTTTTATGACTTCGAGTTTCTCGTCTCAATCAGAGGGACGAGCGTCTATCTGCACCGACGGGAACAAGCCCCTTGTGAGAACGCTATTCGCCTCGAGCGGAAAGATATCCCGAAGCGGCTTCTGCTGCATACGGGTTTTATGAACTCGAAGCTGAAAGACGATGATGATAAGTTTTCTCACTTTGCCTTGACGCTGCGGGTCATCGAGCACCGGGTCGAAAAGGGATTCTTGTGGGACCGCGAGTATCCGGGGCGACCCATCTACGCCGAGACGCTGGAAATCCGGCTTGGGGACTCTGACCCGTCACAGCCAGGGGATGAAGTTGAATACCACTGGCTTTCAGAGGTCCCCGACTGGAAGCAAATGCAGCCTGACAAGGAAGTGTTTCGCGTTCCGCTGCGCCAGGCGGATACTATCTCAGCTGAGGTCACGATCAAAGCCGGGCTTAGAATTCGGAATTAGCCACATACCCGCTGGGGAAAACGACATGACTCAGCCACACGATCCCGAGGGGCGCCGCCTACCCATCAAGCTGGATACCACGACCAACGGCGAATTCGCCCCCATACCGCTGGAGTCGGTGCACCGGCAGGCGCGGCGTCTGGCGCATGAGGCCGCCACGGACAACGCCAAGCGTTGCGGGGTGGGGCGCCGGCATTTTTTGATCTCGGCCTGTGGGGCAGCGTCCACCTTGCTCGCGATGAACGCCGCGTACGCAGCCGCGGGGCGTGCGGGTGGGTTCTTTGAGCTCACCAAGGAGGCTGCGCTCGATCGGGAGGTCGCGGCCGCCGCGCTTGAAGGTCACGAGCTCATCTTCGATGTGCAAGGCCATTACGTAAATCCCAAGGGCGCATGGCTGAACAAAGAGCCGCCTGGCAGCGCACGATTCAAATGGGCACCCAAGACACGTTGCCAGTTGGCCGATACGCCGGGTGCGCGCAGCTACCTGCTGTGCCTGGGCGAAGAAGAGTTTATCAAAGACGTCTTTCTGGATTCCGACACGGACATGATGGTGCTGTCTTTCGTGCCCTCCTATCGCGATGCCGAGCCTCTCACCATCGAAGAAGCCGCGGCCACGGCCGGGATTGTGGAGAAGATGGGAGGCGCGCACCGGCTGCTGTTGCACGGGCGCGTGAACCCCAATCAGGACGGCGACCTGCAAGGCATGGACGAATTGGCCGAGCGTTGGAAGGTATCGGCCTGGAAGACCTATACCCAATGGGGACCGCAGAGCCGGGGCTTTTTCCTAAGTGACGAGGTGGGGCTGGCCTTCATCGAGCGGGCGCGCACGCTCGGCATCAAGAACATCTGCGTACACAAGGGTATCCCCTTCGGCCGGAAATCCTATGAGCATTCGCTGTGCGACGACATCGGTGTCGTGGCACAGCGCTACCCGGACGTCAACTTCCTTATTTACCACTCCGGATTCGTGCCCGGCCAGGCCGAAGGGCCTTACCACCCTGCACGCAACGAAGGCATCGATTCGCTAATTAAGACCGTCGTCGAGAATGACCTACCGCCGAACAGCAATTTGTATGCGGAGCTTGGCAGTACCTGGCGCTATTTGATGCGCGACCCGCAGAGCGCGGCACATGCGCTCGGCAAGCTCTTTAACTATGTCGGGCAGGACAACGTGCTGTGGGGCACCGATTCCATCTGGTATGGCTCGCCTCAAGATCAGATCCAGGCTTTCCGGACCTTTCAGATCGCCAAGGAGCTTCGCGAGCAACACGGCTACCTTGAGATCACGCCCGAGCTGCGTGCCAAGGTGTTCGGACTGAACGCGCTGCGGCCCTATCATATCAGCGTCGATGAGATGAAAAAGCGCGCGGCGCACGATGGTATTGCCCAGGAGCGGTTGGCGTATCGCGAGGCACCGGACCCCCACTTCCGGACCCATGGTCCAAAGACGCGCCGCGAGTTCTTGAATCTGCTAGCGTGGAACGGCGGACAGCGGGCCTGATCTGGATTTGCGCCGCGCGGTTTTTTGACGCAGTTAGGAGAGACACGCTCTCCTCTGGCTTTAGCCGCATCTTAGGGCGACACGGGCGAATGGCAGAGAATAAGGGGCTCTTTCCCATAACGCCACTTTCTTGAAACTACCTCCTACTCATACAGACCGCAAGGCGCTGGTCTCCCTCATCGCCGGCGCCCTGTGCATCGGCTTTGCGCCGATTTTCGTGCGTTTGATCGACGTCGGCTACACCGCTGCCGCGTTCTGGCGCGTCGCGCTTTCTGTGCCGGTTTTGTGGCTATTGTGGTATTGTCGGCAGGAACGCGCTCCGGAACGCAGTTTCGCACGGCTGCGCTGGCTATGGCTGGCGGGTGTGTTTTTTGCCGCCGATCTGGCCGTCTGGCATCAGTCCATCCGCTTCACTTCCGTCGCCAATGCCACCTTGCTCGCCAACCTCTCGCCGGTGTTTGTCACCGCCGGCTCGGTGTGGCTGTTTCGCGAGCGGATCAATGCGCGCTTTGTGAGCGGTCTGGCGCTGGCACTCACTGGTTCAACGGTGCTGGTGGCGGACAGTTTCACGGTGAGCGTGCAGACCGTGCGGGGCGATTGTTTTGGCGTGGTCACTGCGCTGTTCTACTCAGGCTATTTGCTGGGCGTCAGCCGCCTGCGACGGCATACGTCGACGGTGGAAGTGATGTGGTGGAGCACCCTGGCCTGCACAGTGGCTTTGCTACCTGTGGTGCTGCTGCTCAACGAGCCGCTATGGCCGCAAAGCAGGCGAGGTTGGGCGGTGCTGCTGGGGCTCGCTTTCGTGAGCCAGATTACCGGACAGGGTTTGATCGCCTACGCGCTGGCCCTTCTGCCGGCATCGTTCTCGTCGGTCACCCTGCTGGTGCAGCCCGTCGCAGCCGCGGTGTTTGCCTGGGTGCTGCTGGCCGAACCCTTCGGCGCGCAGCAGGCGCTCGGCGGCGCAATTGTCCTCGCCGGAATTGTGGTGTGCCGTGTGACCACCATGAAAACGTGAAACCAGCGGAGGGGCCCGTTACTTCCGACCGGCGCAAACCTCGCGCCGAGGGGCCGAAAGGGGCTAGCGAAAGGCCGAAAGGGCCGGGGTCACCTATTTTTCGTTGGACATCGACAAGCACCTCGGACGAATAAGGCGGTTGCAAGGGCCGTTAAACTTGCAAAGGAATATCGGAGTGTCCATCCTCGAAATAGCGGGACACCTGATGTGGATAGAGCTGTGGCAGATGTCTTATCCAACCAACTGCAATAGCGACTGGCGGTCACATAACTCATCGCCCAGGTCAGACGGCTTAGCCGCCGCTTGACTCTCCGCGGTAGGGACGCCGGTTACCCGGCGCCCCCCGCACAGACCCGGACGGGCAGTATTCCCGCATCCGGTTCCTCGGTTGCACTCGCTTCCGCGCAGGTGGGAACCGTCACCGGCCCTCCACCTG
>JBOIEG010001365.1:0-4057 GCA_050740915.1 Gammaproteobacteria bacterium
TCGTTGTTTCACTCGGTCCCCCTTATGACTAGAGTCAATCGTGCTTGATTGCTCTATGGGATCGAGTGAAACCTCGTTAGTTCCCCTTATAATTCAATAAGTTTAAAGATCCTACGTATGAAGGGACACTACAGTAAGTATACCGAGGAGTTCAAGACCGAGGAGGTGGGAAAGCGCCCGTGTTCACTAGCCGATGGAGCGTGAACTCACCAAAGATCGATCGGTGGTGCGCTCATAGATCCCAGGTAAACGCCCATCCGCTAACAAGAAATATCAAGGGCAAGCCAGTAGTAGGCTGAAACGTTTTCGCTTATTCTTAAACCACCGTTCAAACTTCTTGAGTGGCGAGAAGTGTCGCTCTTGACAGATGGTGCAAGTTTACATAAAACCGACCCAGAACTAAATTATGATTACCATAAGAAATTTTTACCCAAGCATACGCGATGGGGTTTTCAGTGCTTGGCAAACTGGGGGACGCTTCCACGGGGTAATAATCGTTCACTTATTATTCATCTTTTTAACGAGTGCTCTCCCATCTTGCGGATCTGCAAACGCGTTTGAAGTCTTTATCAAAACGAATTACAAGAACCAGCCAGACCTTTCAAAATACGGCGCAAAGAAGTTGCACATGATCTACGCCCAGAGGTTCTGGAGCAAGGGTCAAGACCGCCAGCCTTTACCGTCAAAAGAGCGAGTGATCAGCTTTGTGGCAGGAAAGTATAAGGACTACCCCGGACTCTTGATCCTAGACATTGAGCATTGGCCATTACTTGGGTTTGACGAACGAGCCGCGGACAGGGTGAAGAAACTCATAACTGTATTGGAATGGGTAAAGGCCGCCGCGCCTAAGGCAAAGGTTGGTTACTATGGAACGATCCCTCAAGGGGTTTACTGGCCGCTGTTAAAACCCCCTATAGATCCGAGTTACATTGAATGGCAGAGGAAGAATAGCTTAGGTCAAGCGCTGGCTGATCGTGTGGATGCACTTTCCCCCAATTTCTATGCGGTTCATGCCAACCAAGCCAACTGGGTCAAGGTTGCCACTGCTAAGATCAATGAGTCCAAGCGGCTCGGTAAAGGAAAACCGGTATATTTAGTCATCAACCCGCGATATCATTCCCACGCGTACGATAACCTGAGGTATCAGCTTATCCCCAAAGATTTCTTTAAGCTACAGCTTCAAACCATAAAGGCGGCAGGTGCCAGAGGTGTTTTGATTTGGGGAGCGGACAACGCTAATAAACAGTGGTCTGATGACCTCCCCTGGTGGCAAGCAACGCTAGAGTTCCTTGGCCGGAAATAATCAGCCCATCGCCAAATACGATGGCCAACCTAGTCTGATCTTCTGCAATCTGGTCAGTGTGCAACCGGGGTAACCGGCTCGCTGCGCACTATTGGGGTCCTGCAGGCCTCATCACCGAGCTGGTCAACGGCGCGACCTCAAGGAGATAAACCCAACGGGTCCCTACCCGCGAGCGCGCCAGTGCCAAACGCTTCCTGGCGGCGCTCGTGAAGGCTAAGATCCAGAAGATCTTGACCGACAACGGCAAGGAAAAATCTGCCGGGAGCAGATTTGGACACCTTTGGCGGCCCCGAAGGGGAGAGTCCCAGCGAGGGGACGAGCTATTCACCGACCGCTTCGTCACCGAAGGGGAGGGCACGCCCACTCCCCGTTCACCCCGCTCGAAGCGACCAACGGTGGTGGAGCGTTTCAACGGACGGATCGCCGATATCCTCATACGCATCTCTTTTCCGCGGCATTGTGGCCAGCGACTACCCGGTGAGTGTTGACAGCAACCGGCATTCCTTGGGCTTCAGGCTGATTGGGCAAGTCGTGCGGGAGGTGGTGGCACGGCATCCCCGTTGTCCGGCAAGTACCAGATGCGCATCCTGCCTGAGCATGGGCCGGGGGCCATTCACGGCAACGCGCGCCTACCTACGAGCGCCTGGAGGCGTTTCTGCAGGAAGGCCACCGCCAAGAGGGAGTTATTCGATTTCCTGGATAGTGTGCTCGGTGAGGAGGTCGTCTCCAAGACCGCCAAGAACATCACCATGCCCACCTCGGGGGGGCCGGGCTAACAAGGCCATCGAACACGGCTAACGGTTGCTCTTCACGACGCCGGCGGATCGCCACGCTGAGCCGGGCGGCGGGGGAGGGCGTCTGGGGAAGAGACTTACGCGTGAAGAGGTCGGGCGCGTCTATCACCGCCGTTGTCTCACACGCAGGGAGGCAAGCAGGATGTCTTTGCGTGAAACGAAGTGTTCTACAATCCACTTACCAATATTGATCGGTATGCGCCCGATGTTTATCGCCCCACGGATCTTCAACTCAAACGCGAAAGCCGACCGCGACTCATTATGAGTCACAACTACATGACCTCCGCTTTCGTTCGGTCGTGCTTCTTGTACAGAATCCCCATGATATTTTATCCTATTATCACTTTATGACGAGAAGGAGGCAGATTCAGCCCAGTAAGCCAATGGGAGTGGTATTGGGTGACGCTTTCTGGCCGCGGATTTGGATAATGCGGGCGCGGCACGAAAACGTCGGCGGCTGGCTTGGGGCAAGAGAAGGAACGCTGGGATTCGTCACGGTGCGATACGAAGACCTAAAAGCTGATCCAGCCTCTGAGCTAATGAGAACCTGTTGCTGGCGGTTGGTAAAGAACAACTTAACCCGCGTTTGGTCGTCACGTGTGAGCTGCAGATGAACTTGACGGAGTAGATCCACCCTGGAAACCTCTCCCAAGCTGCGCGAGATCTATGAGAACTACTACCCCGAGAACGAGTGGGAGTGGTTCCGGCTGAATGCGGTCGATAAGGCAGGCAACGTCATCTGGCTGTGCAGCGATGCCCCGCATGAGAACGTGCTGAAGCTCGGCGACGGCGCGGTGCTGGCGGAGCTGTCGCGCCGCGGATTCGGGCAGCGGCTGTACGCGTTGGAGATCACCGCGCCCGGTGTGGAGGCGATCCGCGCCAAGAACATTCCAAACCTTGTCGAGGCGCGCGAATTCTCCGGCTACGAGGTGCCGTACGGCGATAAACAGTTCGATCTCGTCGTGCTCAGCCACGTGATCGAGCACGTCGAGTATCCGCTGCGGTTGTTCGCCGAGGCGAAGCGGGTCGCCCGGCACGTGTTCGTCGAGGTGCCGCTGGAGGTGAACGTCAGGCTGCCGCGGAATTTCGTGCTGGACAAGGTCGGACACATCAACTTCTATTCACCCGTGCTCATTCGCCGTCTGCTCCAGACCTGCGATCTGAAGGTGGTCAGGCAGATCGTAACGACGCCGCACAAGCGAATCTTCACCTTCCACTTTGGCCGCAAGGGTGCGGTGAAGTATACGGTGAAAAAGTCGTTGCTCGCAGTGTGGCCGTGGCTCTTAACCACAGCGAAGGCAAAGCGATTCTCGAGAGCTCCCGGATTTGCGTTTACCTATCCCAGTCAAAAGTGGTTCCCAAAAAATCATACAGCTTCTGGTTGTGTGGCCTGAAATACTCAATCAGGCGAGCGCGTGTGTCCACCCTCATCTTTTGTTGATAACGGCCCACATTACGCTTAGCCGAGTTCAGCAGCGGACTATCCGGCACTTCTAGAAATTCCCAAACCTGTTTGAAGACGGCCGAAGGACTGGAAAAAAATCCCGCTATTGATGAGTAAAATCTGTTCTGCAGGAAATAGATCGAACCAGGCCTTTATCTGATCTGCATAAATACCCCGTGCCAAAGAAGAGAAGTTGGCATGGTTGACACTGGTGTAATCACCATCGGCGACAATCTTCTCATACTCACCCTGCAAGCGCTCCGGCTCTGCTGCGAGAGCCTCCTCGAACGAGAGCTTCTCCCGGCGGGACCCTGTCCATCCTCGCGGCCGTCGACTTGCACAACGGCGAAGTCATCGCGCACGTTCACCCGCGCCACCGCAGCCGCGAGGTAAGCGGTTAGCCAACCCCATCTGTTTTGCGGATTGATTTGTTGTCAGACTGTCCTTGGGTCAATGAGAGGAGGACAGCGGTGTTGGCGAATCATCCAGAGAATCTTTCCAAAGAGAGCCGCAAGT
>JBOIEG010001366.1:0-5213 GCA_050740915.1 Gammaproteobacteria bacterium
CGCCACGCTGGTGGTCGGCATGAGCGAGACCATAGCAATCACTGGAAAGTCTGTAAAGTTATTTAAGGGACACTACACTAGATTTAGCTGTTGGCTTAGGGTCATACATCGTTAGCTCTCCTCAATCAACATTTCTGCCGCTCGCCTCTCGCGCTCGCGACGTTCGATTACCTATGCGCTGTGGACCAACGGCTCACCCGTCGTCGCAAGGTTCGACTACAAGGTTTATCAACTCTACGCCTTTGGTGAAAGCCCGCATCCGCTTCAGCATGGCTTGCATGCTTTCAACATCGGCGAACTCCGCACACAAGCAGGTCTCGCCTTCCAGACCGATGCGCGTTTGCGTGATGCCCACAACGCTCCCCGTTTGTTTCGCTTCGTCCAACCATTCGCGTGCTTTTCTTAGTACCTCGCGCGCCGCCTCAGGGATCCCTTTACCACGTGATAGCGCATAGATGGCAAAACTATTTTCGCGCAGAGTCGTGCGTTCATCCTGCGACTCATCCGCTCCCGCGCTGCACACGAAACAAACGGCCGCTATGAGTGCAAAGTTAGCCAACGTTGGCGCTCGCATGATTAGATCGATAATCACCTCATCTGAAAAACCGATGTTATTCGATAGCATGCTCAGGATCCTATGCCACCGTGTGGCCTGCGGCGGCCTTAGCGATCTTGCTTGACCTATTGACCGCAGCTCTTTCGGCTTGCTGAAAAACGACGGCACCGCCCATCCACGTTGTCGTTTCCTAGCCCACCCCTGGATCTGCCTCGGAGACTCCAAGCCTTTGGGCTTGTTCGCCACGTTTTTTAGCAACCTGATATACTTTACCTCGCGCAATGGACTGGCCGTAAGAAAACCATAAAGCGAATCATTCGGTCTGTGAAAAAGTCACTGCATGGACGTGAAATATGCACATTAGCCTTCGGGAGAAACGTCATGCGATTGCACCTTGTTGCCTTCATGGCAGTTAGCCTTCTTTCCGCGGCAGTGGCCGCAGGCACTAAAACGGTGGCCTCCGAGCTCGTTAACAATCGGGGCGAGCGCGCGGGTACGGCCATCCTGACTCAGGGCACCGCCGGAGTGCTCATCAAGCTCGAGGTCTATGGCTTACCGCCGGGATATCACGGCATGCATTTCCATGCCGTGGCTGACTGTTCCGACCACGAGGCGTTCAAAAAGGCCGGCGGCCACGTGGACCCACACAAGAAACCCCACGGGTTTTTGAATCCCCTGGGGCCGCACGAAGGCAATCTCCCCAATCTGGTCGTCGGCCAGGGCAAAACGGCGGAGGTTGAGCTTTACTCTCAGATGGTCAGCCTAGAGCAGGGTCCGGCTAATCTGTTAGATCAGGATGGTTCCGCGTTGATCATTCATGCCAATCGGGACGATCACCAATCACAGCCCATTGGGGGTTCCGGAGATCGCATCGCTTGTGCCGCGATAAAATAAAGGGCACTTCGATAAATTGCTTCCCTGCAATCTATCGAATCGCAAAGCAAAAAGCGTGGTTTTTGCTTTGCTCCATGTCAATCACTTAACGTGATCGACCAATGTCCTCACGTCCCTGTGAGGGCGGGCACTCCGAATGAATTGAAGTGGCCCCTATCTGATTAACCCGGCGGCCAAGTCAGGGCACGTCCAGCCAGCACGTGCAGATGCAAATGAAAAACCGACTGCCCGGCTCCTGCCCCGTTGTTGACCACCACACGATACGCTTCTCCGTGGCCTTGTTCCCTCGCCACTCGGTTTGCGACCAGCAGCAAATGCCCTAATAAAGCTTCGTCCCCTTCTTTGGCATCCGCCAGCTTGGCGACAGCTTGCTTGGGGATGACCAGCACATGCAGTGGCGCCTGCGGATTGATGTCTTTAAACGCCAGGCAGCGCTCATCTTCATACACGATATCGGCGGCGATTTCGCGTGCGATGATTTTGCCAAATAGGGTATCTGTCATGTCCGTTCTCCGGGGGGCGGCCTCAGAGCTTGTGAAAAAATCTACTGCGCTCGGGATCTCGCGTTCCGGCGGTGCTCGGGATCCCCAGGTATTTCAATATACACCCCGGTTGCTCGTCTCAATCCTTGAGACTCGCCCCTGCGGGGCTTGCGCGCCGTTTCGCTCCCGGCGAAACGCTCCTGCGCTCCGGCGGAACGCGACCTCCCTGCGCTCGCGACGATTTTTTCACAAGCTCTCACCCCTGGGATCGATAATACTGTCCCAGGATCTCCGCCACCTCGGGCCGAGCAAACTCCGGTGGCAATGGCTCACCCGCTGCGAGCGTGGCGCGCACCTTGGTGCCTGAGAGCATCACGAAGTCATCCACTTGGTGGTCGGGGGCATCGCGCATCATTACCACCTTATTGAGCTTTCTAGAATACGCTGTATTGTCGGCCTCAAAGATCTGGATCTGCAGGACACCCTGCGGCACTTGTTCGCGGAAGATCACCTGGGCATCAAAAGGCCCATAGTAATCCCCCACACCTGCATGGTCGCGTCCCACGATTAAATGAGTGCACCCGGCATTCTGCCTGAAAATAGCGTGCAATATCGCTTCCCGAGGACCGGCATACAGCATGTCGAAACCATAGCCCGTGACCATCACCGTGTTGGGCGGAAAATAAAGCTCCACCATCTTGCGGATGGCGGCATCGCGCACCGCTGCCGGAATGTCACCGGGCTTGAGCTTGCCCAATAACATGTGGATAAGAACGCCATCGGCCTGCACCGCCGCCTTGGCCATCTTGCAAAGCTCCTCGTGTGCGCGGTGCATGGGATTGCGCGTCTGGAAGGCAACCACGGTGTTCCAATCATGCTCTCGGATCTCATGGCGGATTTCGACCGCAGTTCGAAACGTATCGGGGAAATCCTGCTGAAAATAGCTGAAATTGAGGACTTCGATCGGGCCCGAGATCAGATGATCGCCCAGCGAAAGAAAGGTGGCGACGCCCGGATGCGTGGGATCGAGCGTGCGAAAAACCTTCTCGGCGATCTGTTCCAGCTGTTGTCGATTCACCCGTTCGATCGCTTGCACTTCCTGGATCGCCAGCACGGGGCGTCCGTCCAGGTTCGGATCGCGAAGAGCGATCCGGCGCGCATTTTTTATCGGTGATGCGTCTTGGGTGAGGTTTACGCAAGGTATCGGCCAAAACAAACCACTCTGGGCCTTCATCGTTTCAGCGACGCAAACGCTGTCTGCAAGGTCCATGTAGCCGCTAAGCGGGTTAAAATAGCCGGCCCCTAACATCACCGCGTTAGCCGCGGCCGCCGAATTCAGCAATAAAAAAGGCACGCGCTCCGCCTCTTTTTGGAGGGCATGATGCCGCCCCACATCGTAGACGAAAAGAGGGTTGAGCTCCTGCGAACCGTAGGGTTTTATCATTGCTGGCTGCTCCAAGCGATTTCGGTCGAGTAAATGATAATAAGCTAAAATCCCGGCGAAAAGCGAACCAAGAATCGATCGCAAAGGGTGGCAAAGGAAAACGTCGCGGCCGTAACTAGTTGATTGGCCAGATCAAAGATCTGCGCGGAACATGAGATGGCGTTCCAGGATTGTGTGGCCCTGCCAGCGGAGCCTCAAGGCTTCAACGCGCGGTAGAGAAACGGCAGGCTGTATTCCATCCGGTAATCGATACCGGAGTGGTTGTCGTCGAACTCCTCGTAGCGATGCGCGATGCCATATCCGTGTAGCCGTTTCGATAATATGCGCGATCCGTAATGGATGTGATATTGGTCCTTCCAGCCGCAATCGATGTAGATACCCTTTAAGGATTGCAGGTTTTTCTTATATTGACCGACCAGGCGGATGGGGTCGTGCTGCAACCAGTGCTTCCAACGCGCCTCCAACAGTTCGCCGGTTTCCAGGTTAAACGGCAGACGGAAACCGTTCGGCGCTTTCGGATCGGGGTCATAGCTTGCGGCCATGCAGAGGTTCATCAGACAATGGACCTCAGCGTTCGACAGCTTCTCCATCTTCCAGATGTATTCCAGAAAGCGGCCCACACGCCCATCATCCAGACCGTCGCTTACGTTGCTTTCCTCGGAAAGCACATCGATCACGCTGGGCTTGCGTTTGCTCTTGCGGTGCTTAGCGAGCTCATTCAAGGTGTGCGGCCAATCGCAGCGGTAGATGAAATCAAAATAGGCATCGCCGGAGTGGTTCGCGATCGCGCCCCAAGACCGCGCGTACTTCATCCCATGGAGCATCGCGCCGTATCCGCCCGAAGATTTGCCGAAACATCCACGGTGTTCGCGTGAGGCTAAGGTGCGAAACTTGCGGTCGATGAAGGGGGTGAGCTCCTGCGTCAAGTAATCGGCATAGTTCCCAATAGCCGAAGAATTCACGTATTGGTTGCCGCCGAGAGCGGTGAAGCAGTCCGGAAATACTAGGATGCAAGGCCCGATCTTGCGCTGATGTGCAAGGCGCGCGGCGCGCTCGGGGATATTTTCCTCGAAGTTGCGCCAATTGGTGTGCGACATCCCCGATCCGGTGTAGCCGACCAGGTCAAATAACACCGGATAGCGTTCGCCGCGACCGTGGGCTGCACCTTGGTCATACGGGGGCGGTAACCACACGGTGATGCACCGCACATGGGGATCACCCAAAGGATTATCCGCGAGCACCTTGGAGGTATGCTCTAGCGTGACCAATGTGCCGGCAATCCAGTTGGTTCTTTTGAGCGCCATTGACTCGTACCACGTTTCGCTAAGCGATATTACACCACGGGCGTCCTTTCCGGGGCTTGTCAACCCTTGTTACATCCGTCGCAGGCCAGAGGATGTCTATTATTCCAGAAAAATCATGATCGTCGCAGCAATCATCGCTGAGCTCCCGTGGTGAAAAACAGAAGGGCACTTTCGAAGTGCGCATAAGCGCTCGTGAAAATTTCACACGGATCGTGTGAAAAATCACACAGCGCCGTGGGGGCGAGTTCGGTAACGTTAATACCGCTTTACCAGCGACCGGTGAAAGCCTCCTACCGGCGCGAAAGGGCAATAGGCAGCACATGGATGTGCCGTCATTTTTGCTACTAAACCATCCCACATTAACTCCGCCAGCGGCATCGATTGACCGTCTCCGGTGCTTTCCTTAGACTCAGAGTTTGTGAAAAACCTACTGCGCTCGGGATCTCGCGTTCCGGCGGTGCTCGGAATCCTCATGTATTTCAATATACACTGCGGTTCCTGCGCTCCGGCGGAACGCGACCTTCCTTCGCTCG
>JBOIEG010001367.1:0-1187 GCA_050740915.1 Gammaproteobacteria bacterium
CCGACGCCGCCCGCATACATGAAACCCAAGACCTTTTGCGCACCGGCATGCCCACTGGCCGCGGCTTGGCGGTACCATTTCGCAGCCGCCTGCATATCCACGGCGACACATTCCCCGTGTTCGTACAGCTGTCCAAGCTTAAACTGCGAATCGAGGTTCCCCGCCTCGGCCCGCTCGTGGGCCTGCGCGAGGAGGTCCCGGCATTCGGGAGACGTATCCGCGCACCCAGCGAGGCTCGCCCATGCCAAACTGCTCGCCAAAGCGAGACAGCGGGCTCGTGTCGTGCCGATCAAGAACCAGAGGGCGTTCATGCACATCGCCGCACGCTGTCGAGCGCTATTTGTGGTACGCAATTACCTCACTGAGTTAGAGTCTACCACACGGTTTCGCCCAGATAAGCGAGAAGCTCAGCATAGCCTGCCTTCGCATGGTTTCAGGGACAGTTCAAGTTGAGAGCTAACGGTCAACCCATTCGCTGTTCGTGGCCGCCGCTGCTGACGGAACAGAAAAAGCCAGCGATCGCAGTGACACGATCTCTTCGAAGCTGAGCTTTCAGAGGTCTGCCCATGCTGTTCAACCATCGCGACCAGAACGATGCGAAATGCTACGAAGTTAATCGCGTGATTGTCCGGGAGTGGCTAAAACACCGGTAGCGCGGTACAGATGGCCATGCGAGGCCGATCTGATTGTTGGTCTCGAGATCCACGCTGGCAAGTGCAGCATGCCAGGACAGCAGGGCTCGTTCCGCCAGCGCCATGACGTTGTCTTTGGCTTGAGGAACTGCGGCACACTGTCTATGATGGCAGCCGGCAAGTCCCGAAGGCAAGGAGGGGACGTTCCATGCATCGGTCCGCGATCGGATTCATCACCATCACGCTGTGCCTGCTCGGGCTGGTGGCCCACAGCCTGGCGGCTGAGAAGGAGGCAAAACCCATGAGCCTGTCACTGACCTCGTCGGCCTTCGCCCACAACGGCACCGTGCCCCAAATATACACCTGCGACGGCAAGGACATCTCACCGCCATTGGCCTGGACCGGAATTCCCTCGGAAACGAAAAGCCTGGCCCTCATTCTCGACGATCCTGACGCCCCCGATCCGGCAGCGCCGAAGATGACCTGGGTGCACTGGGTGCTCTACAACCTCCCGCCGACCGCCGCCGGGCTCCCGGAGGCGGTCGTTCCGCGCGA
>JBOIEG010001368.1:0-3553 GCA_050740915.1 Gammaproteobacteria bacterium
GCCGAGACCGCTTACGTTGCAAAGGTTGTCGGTGCGACATTTCCCTCACGGGAGGTACCCTATTTGAGAGGACACGCAAGCCGCTACGAGACTGGTATCACGCCATGTGGTTTGTGACGAGTCAGAAGCACGGAGCCAGTGCTCTCGGGTTGCAACGTGTACTTGGGGTGGGAAGCTATCAAACCGCGTGGACCTGGCTTCACAAGATGCGACGCGCCCCGCACTTAGCGCGGCGCGCGCATAGGTACGAGATTACAACTATCCAAACGGAACAAAAGATAGGTCCACGTTCTTGATCCAAACTTTTCCACCGCCTTCTAGCGTCACATTGAGCTTAATGACATCAGGTCGTTGACCAGGCTTTAGATAAAACTAAGCAGCTTGAGAGCAACCGTTATGCTTTAGTTTTCCGCAGTCTTTTGCATGCTGGCACATTTCTCGCCTGGATCCAGGCGATTGGTGAACATGGAAGTAAAAGTGCGTACGATGAGGACCTACCCGCAAAGTCTGAACCGGGGTTCGACCCTGTTCACCGTGGTGGCGGTAACCATAGCGATCACCGTCATTCTCAAAGATTGCGAGCACAGGTCCTCCGTCCATTTGACGGAAGCACCACCTGCGATTCAAACCTGCGCTCCAGCCAGTATCATCAAACCTCTCAACGAGTCCAAAGCCAAGCAAAGCGTCTATCACAACCATAAGGATGACCCCCCGCCACCGAAGATAAGCGCGATATGTGGTCTCAAAAACACCCCAGCACCAACAAGCCCCACAAGCATCGTAAGTGTTCGCCCCCACGGCTTTGATAGAGCACCACGGCACACACGCTGAGAACGAGAGAGGCTCCGGTAATCACCCTAAAGAGCGACGCTCCGTGAGGAACAGAGCCAATGACATGAGTGTGATCACGTTTTTTGATGGTGCTGGTTTCAAGCTTTTTGATGGACCACGGCACGTTGGAATGATGTTTCGTGGGTGAGGCGAAAGCGCCTGTGCAAGTGCTGGTGATCGGGTTAGCGATTAGACGGGAGATTGTGGTTCGGATTCTGCCAAGCGCTGTGAGACGGATTTGAGATAGCGAGCGATCTGTATGGAGTGGTGCTGTTCGAGGAGCGAGCGAGCTCGTAGAGGAGTTGCACGAGGGCGAAGGCCCGCCTCATCGGAGAGCTGAGGCAAGTACAGCGTGAAGGGTTTTTCCTGGTAGATCATGGCAGCACCTCGTGATGTGGGTTACCGCGGCTGTCCGACACGGGATCTTCGCGGTGTTGAGGCGGGTGGAGCGAACACTACCAGAATAGAGTTTCTCGTCGCGGTGAGTCGCTTCGCGCTGGGCGGCGGCGCTGAGCAGTTCGGCGGCCAAGGTGCTCATGACCCGGTGAGCGTGAGCACGCTATTTGATGGCGCTCTGTGCACAATAATTGAGGAACCAAGAGTATCGTCCAATGATTTTTCCGCCCTGCATGGCCAGGAAGATGCCCATCGCTTCGGCCAATATCAAAGCCAAGCCCTTCGGGTGCTCGCTGCGCTCGCCGCCTTGACATTGCCTCCGCCATGGGCAAGTAGTCTCTATGCAGAACAGAAAAATATGCTTCTGTCGAACCGGTTGAGAACAGTAATTGAGGGACTTGTAGTCATGCTAATTTGATAGCGTCTAAATAACCAACGCCTCACTTTTGCTTTTCCCATCATCGATGTGATCCTTTTCGACCATGCGAGAGGAATGAGCTAGCCCATCGAATTTCGTGCACTTCGAACAACATCAAGAAGTTGTAGCAAGCACCATCAAACAGCGTGATCGTAATTGGCCGTTTTTCCCTCTATGTCCAGTCTCACGGAGGCCTAATCCTTGCAGGTCTAGCTCGTTAGGCGGCGCTGGTGAAAGCTCCTTGCCCAACATAAGCGGTATTTTGCCAAGTAGCTAAGCCCACGGCATCTATAGGCGTCGCTGATATACGACACTTACCCCTGGACGGACCTGGGGGAGCGGAGTCGTGTTCAGTGAGACAGTGGATCATGGAAAAAAGGAGGAAAATATGGACCAAAAGGCTCGGCTCTTAATCGCCGATGACCACCGGATCTTATGCGATGGGCTGCGGGCTTTGCTTTCCTTAGAGCCCGATATAGAGGTGGTCGGGCAGGTCGGAAACGGTAGTGACGCCTTGCGTTTCCTCGCCACTCTGAAGGCCGATATCATCATCATGGATCTTTCTATGCCCCAAACAAATGGGATAGAGGCGATCGCGAATATCAAGCGGCGGTTTCCGGAAACCAAGAGCATCGTTCTGACTTTTCACAAAGCCGAAGAATATGTCCGGGCGGCACTAAACGCAGGCGCCATGGGCTATGTGTTGAAAGACGACGGTCACGATCAACTGCTATTGGCTCTACGCAGCGTTATGTCCGGAAAGACTTATCTAAGCCCGGGCGTCTGCCGAGAGGTGGTGACCGGTTATCTGACGACGTTCAAAAACAACGGAGGCACGCGGACGTCGTGGGAGATCTTGAGCCGGCGTGAGCGCGAGGTTATCAAGCTTATCTCAGAAGGATACCGGAACAGAGAGATCGCAGAGTACCTGTCGCTCAGTCCTAAGACCATCGAAAAGCACCGATCAACCGCCATGCACAAGCTCGGGCTGCATAATACGGCTGGGGTAACAGCATACGCAATCGAAAATGGTCTAACCGTCCGGTAGTTTTCTCGACCTGGCCAGCGGCCAATAGGCCTCCACGCTCGTTCCGCTGCCGCCAGAGATAAGCTTGAACTCGCCTCCCAGTAAGGTAGCGCGGGGTGGCTAACCCTTATGAGGATGCCTTACGACCTCTCCTCCCGGCGGGGACTTTCACCCTGCAAGATGCGCCGAGCTTTTCCCAGCGCGATAACGTTTGCCCATAAGCTGCGCGCGCCCACGTGCACCCGGGAAGGCGATGCTGTCGCGCGTCGGTTTCATGGGCGGATTAGGGGCCCGTTTCCGTGCATGATGCTGAGCTCGACGCCATGGGCCGGGTTGGGGCCGCGGAGCGAGACAAGTGACTAACCTGCAATGATTCTGCGGACGGTAAAGCGAATCAGGGTGAACATGAAACGGTACTCGCGGGACCCAGACGGGCCACGCGCAGGTACAACGATGGAAACGGACTTACCCAGCTGGTCGGGACCGAATTGCTGGACGGGTTCCGGCTTCGCAAGCGCACGACGCCTATCGGTGGATCTGCGGCGGGGTGAACGTGAACCATCACACGCTATCGGATTTCCGCTGGACCCGCCTGGAGGTAATGGAGGGGGTGCTCACGCACAGTGTGGCGGTGTTGCTGGAGCAGCGGCTGGTCACGCTCGAGCGCGTGGCCCAGGACGGGATACGGGTGCGGGCTGCCGCGGGAGCGGCTTCGTTTCGGCGTCGCTCGACTTTGGACCGTTGTCTGGAGGAGGCCCGGCAGCAGGTCGAGGCGTTGCGCGCGGAGATCGATGCCGACCCCCAGGCGAGCAGCCGGCGTCGCCAAGCGGCGCGTAGGCGCGCGGCGGAGCAACGCAGCCAGCGGGTGAGCCAAGCCTTGC
>JBOIEG010001369.1:0-7141 GCA_050740915.1 Gammaproteobacteria bacterium
GCGTGACCAGCCGTTTCTCGTTCATGTCGATCACCATGCCCCCGATGATCGATCCCTTCACCACCTTTCAGACTCATCCCTCGCTGGAAACACGCAGCCAAGTTCAGACTCATACCATTTTGGAAACGACTGTACTTGACAATGGGTTCCACCTTAAGCGATCCTACTCGACAGCACGGGCCCGCGTAGTAGGTGCGGTGCTAAATCCTTTACCGTGTCACAGCGCCGGCAGCGCGCACGCCGGGTTTCGAGATCGAGGGAGATGCGGGTATCGCGGCAGGGTAGCGTACCCATCATCGCTGTGGGGGTGGGCGATGGAGTCTTTGGCGTCACTGTTGCGCTAGCGGTGAAGATCCACGTCCAGGTCGAAAAGACGGGCCGTGCGACAGTGGCGGCGCAGTTAGGAGGCAACGTTATGTTATCAGGCGCGTCGGAACACCCGACCGATCAGCGGGTGATCGCTGCCCGTCCATTAACGGGTGAGGAATATCTCGCGAGTCTGCGCGATGACCGGGAGGTCTGGATCTACGGGGAGCGCGTTCGTGACCTCACGGAACATCCTGCCTTTCGCAACACGGCGCGTGTCGTGGCCCGTCTTTATGACGCCCTGCACGACCCGGAGAGACAGGCGGTGCTCACATGCCCGACCGACACCGGCTCCGGCGGCTACACGCACCGCTTTTTCCGCGTGGCCCGGAGCGCGGCGGATCTGATAGCGGCACGTGAGGCCATCGTTGCCTGGTCGCGCATGACCTATGGCTGGCTGGGGCGCTCTCCGGACTTCAAGGCATCCTTTCTCGTGACCTTGGGCGCCAACGCCGAATATTATGCACCGTATACAGCCAATGCCCACCGCTGGTATCAACGCGCGCAGGAGAAGGTGCTCTATCTCAACCATGCCATGGCCGATCCGCCCGTCGATCGCCAGCGTACCAGGGACGATGCGCGCGATGTCTATATGCACGTCGAGAAGGAGACCGACGCCGGCCTGATCGTGAACGGCGCTAAGACGGTAGCCACCAATTCAGCCCTCACCCATTACACGCTGGTGGTGCAGATCGGGCCCGTGCAGAAGAAAGAACAGGCCTTCAATTTTATTCTGCCCATGAACGCACCCGGGGTCAAATTGTTGTGCCGCCCTTCTTACCAGATGGCGGCGCAGGTGATGGGCAGCCCGTTCGATTACCCGCTCACCAGCCAGTATGACGAGAATGACTCGGTGCTGATCTGCGATCAGGTGCTGGTCCCCTGGGAAAACGTCTTCATGTATGGCGATCTTCTCAAGCCGACCACCTTCCTGCCGCGCTCCGGTTTCCACACCAATGCGGCGTTACACGGTTGTACCCGCCTGGCTGTCAAGCTGGATTTCATCGGCGGATTGCTGTTGAAATCACTGGAGATGACCGGTGCACTTCAACACCGGGGAGTCCAGGTCAAGGTGGGTGAGGTGCTGGCCTGGCGCAATCTCTGCTGGTCGCTGAGCGAGGCGATGGTGCGGGCGCCCGACCCGTGGCAACAGGACGCAGTATTGCCCAATCGCGAGGCGGGCCTGGCCTATTATGCCCTGGCGCCCGACGCCTACAGCAAGATCCGGGAGATCTTCGAAGATGTCGTGGCCAGCAGTCTGCTCTACTATAACTCACACGCCATCGACTTCAAGACACCGGAAATCCGGCAATACCTCGATACGTACATGCGCGGTTCGCAAAAACAGGATGCCGTCGAACGGGTCAAACTGGCCAAGCTGACGTGGGACGCCATCGGCACCGAGTTTGGCAGCCGCCACGGACTGTACGAGCGCAATTACAGCGGCAACCATGAAGTCATTCGTCTAAACAACTACTGGCATGCCTCGGCCACGGGTCAGACTGAGAAATTGAAGGCCTTTGTCGACCAGTGCATGAGCGAGTATGACCTGGAAGGGTGGAAAACGCCCGATCTGGCAAACCAGGCGGATATCAGTTATTTTTGTCGCACTGAACAGCGATGAGGTCCCCCCCTGATGGAGAGATCGCGGGCCGGGCTGGGTACGCCGCGGCGCTGGCGTGCGCGGTCCACGGGTCTCCATCGTCTCTCGTGAGGGGGTAATATCGTGGAGCACGCTTTCTTCCGCTTGTTGGACGGACTCCTGGCGGGGTTGAGCACGCTGGGCGAGGAGCTGACGGAGTTGGCCGCGGATGTGCGCGCGGAGGTGCGGAGCGCCGCCCGCGTGCTGCGGGAAGAGGTGGCGCAGATCGGCGAAGGCTTCGGCGAGCGGGGTGCAGATCTGCGCGAAGGCCTGGTCGAGACCTTTACCCGGATCGACGACCGGTATCAGCAATTCATGGTGGAGCGCATCGATCCGCTCTTGGGCGGTCCCCGCCATCGACAGTTCCATGACATCGCTTCTGGCCCCAAGGTCATCGAGCTCAGTCCCGATGAAAAAGAGCTGAACCGGAACCTGGCCTGCGCCGGTGCGACGATGGCGACGGTGCTCGTCGCCCGCGCTCTCTGGCCGCCCCTCTACCTGGTCTCGATGGGGCTCGCGGCTTATAGTATGCGCATCCCCGCGCAGCGTGCGTACACGGCGTTGACGCGGGAAAAGCGCGTCAAGTTGCCGGTGCTAGTGACGCTCAACCTGGCCGGCACCTGGTTGGGCGGTTATTTCGTCATCGGCGGCCTGGGCCTCGTGGCTTTCTTCCTGGGTGAAAAGCTCGTGGTGATCACCCGGGATCGGTCACACAAGAGCCTGATCAGCGTCTTCGGCCAGCAAGCGCGCCCGGTGTGGGCGCTCATCGACGGCGTGGAAGTGGAGATCCCGTTCGAACGGTTGCACGCCGGCGATCTCATCGTGGTCCACGCCGGGCAGACAGTGCCCGCCGATGGGGTGATCGTCGAAGGCTTGGCCACCATCGATCAGCACGCGCTGACCGGCGAATCGCAACCGATCGAGAAAGGGGTGGGCGATCGAGTCTATGGCGCCACCGTCGCGCTGGCGGGGAAGATCCACGTCCGGGTCGAGAAGACGGGCCGGGCGACGGTGGCGGCACAGATCGGCGAGATCCTGAATCGCACCACCGGCTATCAGATGTCCATCGAGTCCAAGGGCATGGAACTGGCGCATGCGTCGGCGCTGCCCACCTTGGTGCTGGGCGGACTGGCCTGGCCACTGGTCGGCTATGAAGCCATGGTCGCGATCCTGGGTGCGTCGATCGGCCTCAACGTCAAGATCACCGGGCCGATTGCCATGCTCAACTTCCTGAACATCGCCTCGACGCAGGCCATCTTGGTCAAAGATGGTCGCTCGCTGGAGTTGCTCCACACGGTCGACACCGTGATCTTCGACAAGACCGGCACGCTGACCCTGGAACAGCCGCAAGTGGTGTGCGTTCACCGATGCGGCGATCTGGATACGGATACCCTGCTCACCTATGCCGCGGCAGCGGAAAGCCGGCAGACACACCCGATCGCGCGTGCGATCCTGAAAGCCGCAGCCGAACGGGGGCTTTCTCCACCGGCCTTCGATCAGGCGCGTTACGACGTCGGCTACGGGATCCGCGTCCAAATCGGGGGCAGGCTGGTGCGCGTGGGCAGCGACCGTTACATGGCGCAGGAAGGGATCGACGTGCCGGATGCGATCCAGGTGATCAAAGAAGCGTGTCACGCAGAAGGCCATTCGCTGGTCATGGTGGCGGTGGACGACCGGCTGGCCGGTGCCATCGAGCTCTCGCCCACCCTCCGCCCTGAAGCCAGGAAGGTCATCGCCGAGTTGCGCCGCCGCGATCTCCGCCTGGTCATCATCTCCGGTGACCAGGAGCAACCCACGCGCAAGATGGCGCAGGAGCTCGGCATCGACCGCTATTTCGCGAATACCTTACCCGAAAACAAGGCGGCCCTGGTCGAACAGATGCAGCGCGAGGGACGCGTCGTCTGCTTCGTGGGTGACGGCATCAACGATGCGATCGCCCTGAAGACCGCCAATGTCTCGATCTCGCTACGCGGGGCAACGACTGCCGCCACGGACACCGCGCAGATCGTCCTCATGGCGCAGAGCCTGCACCAACTACCCTATCTCTTCCACCTGGGCGACGATTTCGACGCCACCCTGCGCGCCTGCTTGGTCGCCGCCGTCGTCCCTGGCGTCCTGATCATCGTCGGCGCTTATCTCAAGCTGTTAGGAATCGCCGGCGCGCTGGCGATATGGACGGCGAGCCTGCTGATTGGACTCGGTATCGCCGTACTGCCCCGTTACTCACGCATCGCGAGGATCGCCAGGGGCCCACCTGCATCCATCGAGCGAACGATGCAAGCACATGTATCTCGCGCAATACCACAGGCGGCGTGATGAAGTTGGAGACGTTGACAATGAAGACCCCAACCCAAAAGTTTTTTCCCATTCAAGGTCTCGAGGTCGTGGGGCGCGGCGTCTATCTGCGGCCCAACCAGCCCTACGAGCTTAAATCCGTCCTTTTCACACGGGACAACGACCAGGCCTATTACTCCAAAGAGACCGGGGCGACCTGGGCCGTTCCGGAAGGCTATGAAGTGAACGACAGCCCACCGATGCCGGCAGCGCAAGCCCTCAATCAGGTGGTCATTGAGGAATCATGGGAACGCTTTGAGAAACAGCAGAGCTTAGATGCCAGCCTGGCCGTGAGCAATGCCCCGTTCAGTATCGATGTGAACGCCAGTCAGACCGGACAACTGCGCCGCGAGGAAGAGGCGTATTACGCGTTGAGAAATTCTTTTATTCCTTTATGGACATTGTATATCCCCAATACAGGAACGTTTTCCGAGACGACCTTCACCATCGATGTGCCGGTGCCCTTCAGCCATACGCATAGAAGAGAATATGACAAATTCTTTGAGCGGTACGGCACGCATTATATCAAAAGGGCTTGGGTTGGAGGGAAAGCCATGCTGGCGTTTACTATCGCCAAATCGTCGCAGATGACGAAAGAAGACATCCAGGCGGGTCTCAAGGCCAGCTATGGCGGCTTTGGAAGCGGGAGCGTGAGTACCACTCAACAAGAGCATAAAGAGAAACTCCAAAACAATTCTGAATGTACCGTATTCGGCAAAGGTGGGGATGAGATCAGGCTTGCAGCGCTGAGCTCTCTGGACGAGGCCAAGTACAATGAATGGCTGGCGACGATCAAAGAGAACCCGCAGGTGACCGAGTTCGAGGCCGTGGGGATTTGGACACTCATCAGTGACAAGAAAAAAGCGCAAGCCTTGATGGATGCGTATAGAGAGGCGACCGTTTTCACGCCACTCAAAGCGATCATTAATAGCGGCAGACAGATACACTGTTTGGAAGGCGAGCACTATTATTCTTACGATATGGACAAAGGTGAGACTACCCCACCCAGACAAATTAGTGACGACTGGCCGGTGTTATTCGAGGTCGGATTCGAGCGGATCGATGCGGCATTCCTGGGGAAGTATTTGCGCTCACCCGCCAACGAAGATTTGAGTAGAAAGCTCTTTTTCTTCAATCGGGACAAGTTTATTTGCTACGATATGGATACCAATGCGATTGATCCAGGATATCCGCAGCCCATTGCAGAAGGATGGCCGGGGGTGACGTTCGAGCGCATCGATGCGGTAGTGAACGTTGCGCCGGATGCGGTGTATTTTTTCAAGGGCAATGAGTATATTCGCTTCAATACGCTCAAGCACCACGCGGACGAGGGGTATCCGGACCTGGTCGGCAAGCGCTGGGTCGGGGTGACGTTCGATCGCATCGATGCCGCGGTGTATTGGGGCAATGCCAAAGTGTACTTCTTCCGAGGCAATCAGCATATTCGCTATGACACGGTCCTATATCGTGCGGATCCGGGCTATCCGAAGGCTATTATTAGCAACTATATCGAGGATTGGAAGTTTTATGACTGAACATCAACCAAGAAAGGTGGAACATGGCGGAGACCAACACAAGGCTTGAACGGGCAGCGGCCATTGTCAAGGCGTACATGCTGGCGGCCGTGGTCATCGGCCTCGTGCCGCTGCCGCTCGTCGGTCTAGCGGCACTGGCGGCCATTCAGCTCAAGATGCTACACAGTCTGGCCAATCTGTATGAGTCGGAATTCTCGAGCCAGCTCTGGGGATCGCTGATCGCATCATTCCTGGGTGGCGGGATCCCCGTCATCGTGGGAGGGGTCGTACGGAGAAGCATACCGTTGGTGGGCCTGGTCAGCACCTCCGTGTTCGCCGGCGCCTCGACCTATGCTATCGGCAAGGTCGCCATCCAGAACCATGAGTCAGGCGGTACATTTCTGACCTTCGATTCACAAGCAGTCAGGGATTATTATGCGCAACAATTCGAGAAAGGGAAAGAAGAAGTCCAGAGGTTTGTGGGGGTAAAACCTTAAGCGAATGAACGGGCCGGGGAGCGCGAATATGACCATGCTGGGAACCGACGTGCAACACGATGAGTACGATGTCGTGATCTGCGGGACGGGCATAGCCGGGCAAACGCTGGCCCGCCAGTTGAAGCTCACTTTTCCGGACCTCTCGGTCCTGATGCTCGAACAGGCACGGTTTCCCATGCCGCTCGCGGCGCACAAGGTCGGCGAGTCGACGGTGGAGAGCGCGGCGTTCTACCTCGCCGAGGTTGTGCAGTTACAGGAGTATCTGCGTGCCAACCAGTTTCGCAAGCACGGCCTGCGGTACTTTTGGAGCAGCAAGGACGGCGGCTGTCTGTCGGAACGACCGGAGATCGGTCTTCGAGACTACGGCCCTTATCCTTCCTATCAGCTCGATCTGGGGAAACTGGAAAACGATCTCGCGCGCATCAATCAGGAAGCGGGCGTCCGGTTGCTCGATGGAATGCAGGTCACCGAGATCGAGCTCGGCCAGGCCGGTGAATTACACGCGATCCACTATCACCCGACCGGGAACGCTCAGGGGCCACAGGCCGTGAAGGCGCGCTGGGTGGTCGATGCCATGGGGCGGCGCCGGTATTTGCAGAGAAAGCTGGGGCTGGCTGTAAAGTCCAGCGTGCCGCATAGCGCCGCGTGGTGGCGCGTGAAGGGCCGCGCTGACGTCTGCGATCTGGTATCGGAATCGAAAACGAGATGGCACGAGCGGGTGCCGGGGCGGATGCGCTACTTCTCCACCACGCACCTGATGGGCGACGGTTACTGGGTGTGGTTGATCC